>NZ_JAGGRD010000003.1:0-186099 GCF_018613005.1 Paenibacillus sp. ISL-20 | reverse complement strand
ACAGAAGATGGCGGTTTTACTGGAACATCTACTGTTTGGGTAAAAGAAAAGATTATTGATAATGTTAGTTCAGGTCCTAACGCTTCACCAAATTATCCTATACCAAGGGAACCGGAGCTCAACAAAGCGATGCTGATTGCGTCTATAGAAAAGTTCACAGCGAAGGTAAGTGGAGCTATTATTGGGGATAAGCCAGGGCAATATCCAGCAATTGCTGTAGATGCACTGTGGAGAGCGATTGATAAAGCTAATGAGGTTATAAAGAATGTTTCAGCAACACAAGTAGAAATCGATAATGCACTGGCGAAGTTGAATCAAGCATTTAATGACTTTGAAAGCCAAATTATCAAACATTCTGTAAAAATCGCGTTTAAGGATACAGCTAACCATTGGGCTGAACAATATATTAATAAAGCGATTGAGATTGGATTGTTTAAAGGATATAGCGACGGGACATTCCGTCCGTCGCAACAAATTAGCCGTGCGGAATTTATAACGATATTAGCAAGAGTATTGCAATTATCACTTTCCGAAAATGAGGATTTAACATTTACCGACCGCTCACAAATTCCTGCGTATGCGGTCCCTTATATTACGGCAGCTGTCCATGCTCAATTGGTTGAAGGTTATACGTCTGGAACTTTCCGTCCTCAAGTGAGTATAACTCGTGCGGAAGCAGCGGTACTGATCGCCCGTACATTAGATATCAACTCGGCTGAAACTGGTTTATTAGATTTCATTGATGCAGAAGATATCCCACTATGGGCTCAGCCTTCTATACTTGCAATAGTCAAATCCGGTATTATGGAAGGTAGAGATGGAAATAGGTTTGCTCCTCATGCTGGGCTTACGCGTGCTGAAGCAGTGAAACTTATTCTGTCATTGTTTGACTCAGAGCATAAAAGCTATATAGAAAATGAACAGGAATCGCCCCAACTATAGGTGAGTTTAAATCAGAGATACTATCTTACCAGAAAACAAAATAAATCGTAAAACGGTGGTGCAAAGAACTTTTCTGCATCACCGTTTTTCGATGCGGTAATATAGTTAGAGTTACACAGCGTGTTTAACATTGGTACTCAGCATAATTTTAGTTTCCGGTGTCTTAATTTTCAGTTAAGTACCAGGAAAGTTCTAATAAATTTTGTCCATAAGGTTCATATAGTGAACTTTTGACATGAATTTTGTTTTACAGTTAAGTCAGTTTATATAATAAGGTTGTTGAAAAAAAGATGTATCGCGTTAGGTCAGGCATTATTCCTAATCCAATATATTACTGAAAAACGATAAGGATGGAGGAGTATAGATGAAAGTATTTATAACAGGTGCTTCAGGTTATATCGGCGGATCAGTGGCAAAGACTTTGATCGATGCTGGACCCTGGTCCGCAATCAGGAGAAAGTAGACCCACTTCAACAACTAGGTATACACCCAATACTTGGAACCTTGGATGATGCGGATCTATTAATAAAGTACGCACAATTCAGTGATGCTGTTATTCACACAGCGGACTCAGATCACCGGGGTGCCGTGGAGACGTTTATTGGGGCTTTACGTGGTACCGGGAAATCTTTTGTGTATACATCTGGATCAAGTGTGGTAGGTGATGATGCTCGTGGTGATCGTTTGAGCGACCAAATATATGATGAGGAAACACCTTTTGTTCCGATGGATCTTCGTGCGGATCGCGTAGAGATAAGTAAGCTCGTCCGCAAGGCCGGAATTGATAAATGGATCAGAAGTATTGTTATCGTGCCATCTATGATATATGGAGATGCACTTGGGTTGCCTGCAGAAAGTGCTCAGCTGCCGCAGATTATCAGGAAGTCTCGTGAAATGGGGGCAGGCGTTCACGTCGGGCAAGGCGTTAACCGCTGGTCCAATGTCCATATTAAAGATTTGGCACAACTCTACCTGTTGGCTCTTAAGAGAGCCCCTTCGGCATCTTATTTTTTTGCTGAAAACGGAGAGGATTCCTTCCGGGACATTGCGGAAGTGGTCAGTGCAGCTCTCGGTTATCAAGGGAAAACGATAAGCTGGCCGGTTGAAGAGGCGATTGCAGAGCTCGGAGATTGGGCACGGTCCTCCATTGGTTCCAATAGTCGAATACGATCGGTCAATGCAAGGAACTTATTGGGCTGGAAGCCCAAAGAGGAACCATTATTGAGCTGGATTAGGAAACACCTAAAGTAACCAGGTATAGATATGATTTCAACTGTAATTCGTAAGTTTAGGGATGGAGCCTTACCACCTTTGAGCCAACGTGATAGACCGAAAACGTAAGGACAAGCATTTATGGCTTGTCCTTACTTCACAACAAGGCAGAAAGTACAGTTAAATAGTGTAGTTTTATCCTTAAAATGGCTAAGATTCCTGGAGTGTTTGCGTGTAGGATGGAATTGATCAACCATTCCGATGGTTAGTACAGCCATTAGATGAGGGGAGGAGTTAAAACGATCAGGGTAACGGGGGCACGGGATCTTCGTGCTTACTTCGATTCATTACATTTCAAAAAAGAGGTGTTGTTCACGGAAAAGCTAAGTGTTTTTAGGAAGAAATTGATGACCGTGCTAATGACAGGCGGCTTGTTATGCGGGTTGATCTTGCCGATTCAAGCATCGGCAGCCGACCACACGATCGGCTGCTGTTGTTTATTGTTGTAACGGGGAGTCCACCGGTTTGGATCTTGATGAATATCAATGATTATTTTTCACTCTAAACGGCTTGTAGAAGGCACGAATATCCTGGGCCAGAAGCTCGGGTTCTTCCATAGCAGTAAAATGTCCTCCTCGGGGCAGCGAAGTCCAACGAGTTACATTTAGGTTGCGCACAACCCATTCTTTGGGCGGCAACAAGATATCTGCCGGGAATAAAGCGATGCCTGTCGGTACCTCGATATAGCCCAATGGGGGTAAAGAATGAGAATTTTCATAATACATCCGTGCTGACGAACCAATTGTGTTTGTAACCCAGTACAACATAATGTGGGTGATTAGTTCATCCTCGCTGAATCTATTCTGGAGGTTACCATTACAATCGCTCCATGCACGGTATTTTTCAATGATCCAGCCAGCCAAACCTGCCGGTGAATCGGTAAGCCCATAAGCTAGGGTTTGGGGACGTGTCGATTGAAGAGACATATAGCCTCCTTCCTGCGCAATCCATTCCGAAGCGTTTTTCTTGTATCGCAGTTCTTCATCGGACAGCTCTGCCTGATCAGATGAAGTCATGAGATTTCTTATAATGCCGACATCGGTTAGGTGGATTCCGAATAACAGTTCGGGATGGTTTGAAGCTAGGTATCTTGTAACACCGGAGCCAATATCCCCGCCTGCGGCAGCAAATTTATTGTAGCCTAATTCTTCTGTCATTAGCTTAGCCCACATTTCCGAGACGCGAAAATTGTTGATGTCAGGATGTTTGGGGCGGCTCGAGAATCCAAATCCAGGTAATGAAGGGACAATCACGTCAAAAGAATCCTCAGGGCTACCGCCGTAGCTGGACGGATCCGTAAGAAGAGGGATGATCTTTTCGTAACGAAGGTAACTGTCGGGCCATCCATGGGTAAGAATAATGGGAATAGGGTTTGGTCCTTTACCACGCTCATGTACGAAGTGCACGTCGATGCCGTCGATATTGCAGCAAAACTGGGACAAGCGGTTCAGCTTGGATTCTTGGGCGCGCCAATCATAATGGTCCTTCCAATACGAAACAAGCGACTTTAAGTAACTTAATTCTGTGCCCCGTTTCCAGCCAGCGTTTTCTACTTGATCCGGCCAACGAATATGATGCAGTCTGTATTTTAGATCGTCAAGGATCTCGTCGGAGACATGAATATGAAAACGTTCAATAGCCATCGTGGTTTCTTCCTTTTGTTGTTACATCGCCATTATATCCCTCACACTTGTGTGGTACACTGGCATAAATGAAGTATCCAACTATATTATTTGATAGGTGACTGCTATGCCGCAAATAGACCGACATAAAAACCGAACCGTGAACATTGAATTTACCGCAGCGGAGGATTTTAGCATACTTCCTTATCCTGAACGTCTTACACTGATTCTCATTACATCAGGAAGTATGAACGGGACATTAAACGAACGACCCATTTCCATTTTCGCTCCAGGTGTTCTTTGCCGGGCCGAAGATGATAATTTGAAAGTTATTGAGAAACATAACGTTGCCGCACAATCCTTTCGTTTTCATCTCGAATTTCTTAACACCATAACTCTTTACGAAACGCAGGACTACATCCCGACGGGCCCGAGAATACAAACAGGTCTTTCACTTTTTCAAAGAGATGATCCATATACAGCTGTACCCCCTATCACCGAGAAAGCATATCCGCTTCTATTTGAATGGTTTTTTATACTAGTTATGGAAGTGCAGGCGCAAAGTGATGCACGCTGGGTGTGCAGGATAAAAAAATACCTGATCCAAATATTAGGCTAGCTGGAGGATTTGCATCAAAATAGTGAACAATCACCTGTTGATTCGGTGTTAGAATATATACACACAAACTATTCCAGAAAAATTTCTTTGGAAGATCTGACGAATTGCGCTCATATAAACCGTGTGACTCTTAATAAGCAGTTCCAGGAACGATGCGGAAATACAGCAATGGGTTACTTGCTTTCACATCGTTTGAAAGTTGCCTGTGATCTTTTAACTCATACAGGTATGAAGCTTGATGAAATTGCACGCGCTACTGGGTTTGAATATGACACTTACTTTATCAGGCAGTTTAAAGCTAAGAAAGGCATCTCACCTACAAAGTATAGGAACATCACTCGTAAGTTCGCTACTGCTCAATAGAACTGATCTATATGAAGTGAGGTTGATAACAAGTCAATAACTAATCGAACCGACAGGGGATCGAGCCGGAGCGGCTTTCAATACTACCTTTTCTTTCGAATTGGGAAAGTGGTTGGTAATCAAGGATAAATTCTTTATAGATATTAATACTTTAATAGAGAAAACAGACTGTTATCACGAATGGGCAGAAGAATTTGAGAGCAAAAGAAACGCAGGATAATCTTGCATTCTTCGTTAATATTATTTAAACGGAGATCCCTTATTGCTTAAAAAAGATAAGAAGGGAAATACGGTGAAAGTATCGTAAGCGATATCTGAGAAATGAACCTGGAATTTTTAAAGTGGTTGGACTTTCATTTAAGCCGCAAACGACTGAAACTGAATCAGAAAAAACCTTGTCTATTGGCTTTAAAATTGGTGACTGGAATGAACCAGTTAATTTTATCCCTTACTTTCAAACAATTGAACTTGTTCCACCACAAGTACATAGTCGATCTACTCATGACCTACTGCAATGCAGGTCTTTTTTGTGTTTAAAATTTCACTTGTTGGTGAACAATGGAAACCAGAAACCACGCTAGAATACTTGATTAAGCTGGCATATATATTGTTTTAAAGCTAAACAGTCAAAGGATGGTGCGGAAAATGAGTAAAACCCGTTCTGATGCATGGAGCTATCACAATGATCTAACTCTTGCTCAGACCGTGATTAAACACATAACTGACGGTAGTACCCAGCTAAGAGCATTTCAAGAAGTTGGTGAAACCCTAGGTAGAACTGCAGGTGCTTGCGGTTTTCGCTGGAACAGTAACGTTCGTAAAAAATACGCACGTGAAATCCGTATGGCCAAAGTTCATAGACAAGATCGGAAAAATGTAAGGAAAACACAAAATGATATAGGATTTAAGAAACAGAATCAAGAGTTGGATATTAAAATTATGATTTTATCTGTAAAAAACCTAAAAAAGGTCTATGATAAAACTCAATCTCAAATTAAGCAACTAATGATAAATTTAGAAAAGATTGACAAAACCATCTCATCTTTAAAAGTTGAAAGAGAGAAGCTAATATCACTTACAAACAAAAAGGAGGATTCTCCAATCACGCCAAATGAAGATTATCAGGCGCTACTTTCAATTGTTCAACACGCCAATCGTTTGATGAATTCAAATTCAAAAACAAATTTTAAGCAAGAAAAGATAGGTTGAAACAGCGGTTCCTGTTTGTATCGTTAAGCGTAAGAGGATTACATATTATAGACTCTTCTACCTTAACTTAAGAAGTGAATAGTACTAAATTGAAGTATATATAGGTTGATTAGGGACCCCATAACGTGAGACAAATTTAAAAACCTTCAAGAGAATGTAACTATGTCGTAAGATATGGATACATACTTGGAGGTGTTTTTGTGTTGGCGACAAGAGTAAACTACCCTGTAGAAGTGAAGAGAAAAGTCATTGAAATGAGATTAATGGTTATCGTGTGTACGAAGTCTTGGTAGCTTGAAATTGGAATAAACACAGTATGAACGTGGATGAGATGGCACCGAGCCAGAGAATTGCTTCGATTGAAACAGCCTTTGGGTAAACAAAGCTATGTAAAGGACCTGAGCACATCGAAATTGTAGAAACTTAAGGTGGAAAATCGGTTTTTGAAGCGACAACTCAATCTGCTAAAAAAGTACAAGGAAATCCGAAAGAAGGTGTCTCCAAAGATTGTAGTGGAGTGGATGGAGTCTATTCGAGGGGAAGTCAGTGTGACCCAAGCATGTGCATGGATTGGGCTTTCTCGTGTTAAACCTACAAGGTAGCTATCATATATAAGAAGAACACTTGCTAAAGAGCCTATTCGAGGCCGATGCCCCCAGGCAAAAACTCGTTACAGAAATTACGTGTTTGCCGTTTGGCGAAAAATGTTATACCTGTCCGGTATCATGGACTGGTTTAACAGAGAGTTGGTGGCATACAGTATATCTGAAAAAGAAAGACACCGAGTTTGTACTGAACACACTGGGTCAGTTACCCGTTCTACTAGGCACGATGCTGTCATAGCGATCTGAGCAGTGTCTAAACCTGAAAATATAATGAAATATAACAGCTACAGTTAAGGGCCTACGTGTATCACATCTGTTGTTCTACGAAAGTTGTGGAGTATTGGCTGTAACGTATAATGATAACCAGTTATGCAGATAAAACTCGCAATAGGAGGAAAAAGGCAAAATGTTAGAGTTGTCAATCGATGAATCGGAACGACTGAGAAAAGTGGCACATGCATTAGCTTCGGAAGTCCGGATAAACATTTTAAAGCTTTTGAATCACAGCCGGGAAAATATTGTCGATATTGCTGAAAAATTAGATCTGCCTGTATCGACGGTCGCCTTCAATGTTCGGGTGCTGGAAAATGCGGGCATTATCGCGACGGAGGTACTGCCCGCATCCAGAGGCACAATGAAGGTTTGCACACGAACGTTTGATGATTTACGTATGAGTTTGAAATTAACCAACGGAATCTATAGTCCGACCAATCTGCACCAGATTGAAATGCCCGTTGGTTGTTATACGGATTGCGAAATCCATCCGACATGCGGCTTGATCACTGAATCCGGAATGGTTCAACCGCCGGACGAGCCGGCCTACTTTTTTCATCCGAGCCGAATTTCTGCACAGCTGATCTGGTTTTCCCGCGGATATGTAGAATATAAATTCCCTCTGTTTTCAGATAGAGACGTAGACATTAAATCCATTCAGTTTTCGATGGAGCTATGTTCAGAAGCATTTCTTTACGATCATAACTGGCCGTCTGATATTACGATTTGGATCAATGATGTAGAAATCGGAACTTGGACTTCTCCTGGTGACTTTGGGGACCGTAGGGGAAAGCTGAATCCGCCGTGGCTACCTGATAGTCATACGCAATACGGGCTGCTGAAAACCTGGAAAGTTGATAACTCAGGAAGCTTCCTCGACGACGTTGCTGTTTCTGAGGTGAAGCTAGATGATCTCCGTCTGTTCGAGAATAAGTTGATTAGTTTACGAATCGGGATCAAGCCGGATGCAGAGCATATTGGAGGCATCAATATTTTCGGCAAGCAGTTTGGTGATTATGATCAAGATATCATAATGAGAATCATCTATTGAATCATAGCATCCCAAGGATTGTAGGGTCGGATCAAGGGGCTTTTCCTGTACAGGGAAGCCTCTTTTTTATTATTTTGATTTAGGTTTGAAGGTTACGAATTCATTCATTACAAATATTTTGTTTTAATTAAAAAAATGATAAAAAAGTATTGACGAATGGATTTAGATTGTTTAAAGTTTGGTTTATCTTTACCAGTTGTTGCTAAATCCAATAATTAAGAGGGAGAGGAGAGCGGTAACGAGAACACTTAACCAACGAAGAATGTAAGCGGAATTTTGTTTAGTTATATCACTTTATAAGGGGGATTTTTATGAAAACTTCCAAGCTCTATAAAGTCGCATTAGGGATGCTGCTTGTAATGTCATTCGTGTTAAGTGCATGCTCATTAGGCAATGAAGGTAAAACCGACAACGGAAATGAAAACGCTTCAAAAGAGCCGGAAACCGCTCCCGGTGAGAAAGTCACCATCACCTACTGGAACATGTTCGGAGGAGGTGACGGCGTCATTATGAACGAACTGGTGAAAAAATTTAACGATGAACATAAAGGCAAAATCGAAGTGAAGGCATTGACGCAGGATTGGGGCCAGTTTTATACCAAGCTGCAAACCGCAGTCGCAGGTGGCAATGCGCCTGATCTTGCGGTATCCCATACGTCCAAATTAAGCGAGTTGGTAGAACTGAAAATCATCGAGCCATTAGATCCATATATCGATTCGATGGGCATTGATCTAAGCGGATTCAATGAAAACATGGTAAACGCAACGTTATTTAACGATCAGCAATATGCCTTGCCGCTGGATGCTCATCCGCTCATCCTGTATTACAACAAAAAAATATTGCGTGAGTTGAATTTGCTGGACGAAAATGAAAAGCCAATCATTGAACCCGGTCCGGAAGGCTTCAACAACTTTCTGCAAAAAATCAAAGACGGCATTCCCAAAGGTAATGTGAATATGCTGCTCGGCTCTACAGGCGAGGATCCTTACCGGATCTGGTGGGCGCTTTACAACCAGCTTGGAGGAGAGGGCCTGTTTGATGAATCCGGCCAAAAGGTGACGTTAAATAATCCGCAGGGCAAACAGGCTGCAGAATATATTAGCAGCTGGTTTGAGAGCGGCATGATACCAAGAAACCTTCCTAAAATCGGCGAGACATTCCAAGCTGGGAAGGGTGCCGTGATGCCAACAGGAGTCTGGTTTACGAGCACACTGGAAGGAACAAAAGGACTGGAATTCGGAGCCATTCCTTTTCCGCAAATTTATGATAAGCCTGCAACATGGATTGATTCACACAACTTCATATTGCCGGTCCAGAAAAAAGGGCAGGACGAAAGCAAGGTAAAAGCGTCGATCACGTTTGCAAAATGGGTGACAGACAACGCGGCTGAATGGTCCAAGGCCGGACATATCCCACCTTCCACAACGGCTGTTGAGTCAGAAGTGTTCAAAAATATGCCTTATCGCCAGGATTATTTGCAGGCAGGCAACGATGGTGTATATTTGCCAAGATCGCCCAAAATGTGGCCGGCAAAAGACCAGCTTGTGCAGGCATTAGATACGATCTGGTCTGGTAAAGCACCTGTCGATAAAGGATTGGACGCAGCGGTACAAGGCATGGAAAAGCTTCTGCAACGATAGGCTGTTGTATTTGCATCGGAGTTACCGAGGTTGTAACTCCGATGCACTATGGGAGGTTGAATCATGAATCCGGTAACGGTAAAAGATCCTAGTCAGGTTGATATGTCCATAGGCAAGCGAAAAAGAAAGCTGCAGAACGAATTGCTGGCAACCGGTTTTCTTGCCCCATATTTCTCTTTCTTTATTCTCTTTTCGATTGTGCCGATTTTCTACGGACTGTTCGTCAGCTTTCATGATTGGACGCTGATTGGCAAAGAAGGCTTTGTCGGCCTTCAAAATTACCTCTATGCACTGAAAGATTCGGATTTCTGGGCTTCTCTTTGGAATACGACCTACTTCGCCTTAATCTCCACCCCATTTATGATCGTAACGCCCTTCCTGCTTGCCTTAATTCTTGATTCAAAGGTAAAAGGAAAGACCTTTCTGAGAACCGTGTTTTTCATGCCAAATGTATTGTCCGTAGCGGTGGTCAGCTTTGTCTGGATATTTCTTCTTGCGCCTTACTCAGGCTTAGTGAACACGGTGCTGCATAATCTCGGGATTCTCAGCCCGGAATCCGAAATTTTCTGGTTGAATGAACCGCAGCTTGCCTGGATTTCCATCGTGATGATTACGCTTTGGTGGACGCAGGGCTTTAACATGATCGTGCTACTCGCGGGGCTGCAGGATATTCCTGCTGAACATTACGAGGCAGCGACACTGGATGGAGCCAACGCTTGGCAAAGACTCAAATTTATCACATTGCCTGCGATGCGAGGCCTTCTCGTACTGATTACAGTGCTTCAAGTGATAGCGTCCTTTAAAGTTTTTGGCCAGGTATGGCTCGTTACCCGTGGCGGGCCAGGGAATGAAACCCGGACGATGATTCAATACATTTATGAAACCGGCTTTACCGCCAACGATCTTGGATTATCAACCTCGATGTCATTTATTTTCTTTGTCTTTCTGACGGTACTTTCATTCTTACAGTTTAAAATTTTCGGTAAAAAAAGTGACTGAGGTGATGAGGAAATGGGTGATTTCGCTGGCTCCAAACGGTGGACGGGTCCGAAAATACTACTGCACATCATAGCTTACGGTTTGGCAACGATCTTTGTCGTTCCGGTGATCTACATGATATTCACATCTCTAAAACCGCAGGGTAGTGCGATGGGCGATCTGATGGACCGTTTCCTGCCGCCGTTTTCGTTCGAAAACTACGCTTATATTTTTGAGAATGCGCCGGTGATCAAATGGACCATGAACAGCTTAACCATCGCTGTTATTGTGCCTGTACTCAGCTTGGCCATGGCTTCACTGGCCGCATTTGCTTTATCGCGGATCGATTTCAGTTATAAGAAGTTAGCTTTCTGGCTCATTCTCAGTGGAATGATGATTCCCGGCGAAGCGACGATTGTTTCTTTGTATATGGTAGCTAACAGCTTAGGGATTCTGGATTCCTATGCTGCCCTCATTTTGCCGGGTCTCGCTGGACCGCTTGGTGTACTCATCATGAAGCAATTTTTCGACGGGATGCCGAATGAACTGGTGGAAGCTGCGAAAATAGACGGTTGCAGTTTATTTCGGGTGTGGTGGAACATTTTTATTCCATTATCCAAACCGGTGCTGGCTACCTTGATGATCTTTTCTTTCTTAGGCACTTGGAACGATTTCTTGTGGCCGTTTCTGGCAATTCAATCGGAAGATTTGTTTACGCTTCCCATCGGTATCCCGTTTTTCATGAGCTCGTATAACCAGGACGAGACCTTGCCAATGACGGTGAATGCGTATGCTTCGATCCCGATCATTATCATCTTTATCATTTTCCAAAAGTATATCGTCAAGGGTGTTACGTTATCTGGAATTAAGGGTTAAATAAGAAATTACGAATATGATCAGAGGGGTGAGTTGCTGTGTCCAAACGGAGGTGAGCATTTTCGACTTTGAACTGACTAATGAAGAAATGGGGCGCATCCGACGGTTGGACACAGGGACAAGATATTTGGTGAACCCGACCGGCTACATGGTAAACTCGCTGTATGTGAAGCTAATGGCTTTTTGTATGAACATTAAGATCTAAAAAATCCCATCTAGGATAAGCCCCATAAAGACAAGAATGCAGCCGGTCAAAGTGATCGGCTGCATTTGTTCAACTACCTATGAATGATCGGAGGACACGTCCGATGGTTACCGTTTTTCCTTATTTCTTATTCTGTCGGTACTCTGAAGGGGAAACGCCGACGATGGCTTTGAAGACTGAAGAGAAATAGTGCTGGTCTGCGAAGTTCAGTTTGGAGGAGATTTCATTGATGCTAAGATGTGTGTTCAGCAAATATCGCTCGGCCGCTTCAATTTTGTGTTTTCGAAAATAGGCGTATGGCGTAATTCCGTACTTTTCCCGAAACAGCTTGATCAAGTGATTTTTCGAATAGCCGAGTTGTACGCAAAGGTCGTCTAAATCTATTCTATTCTCGATGTTACCGTCCAGACAAAACTTGATCTGCTCAGCTACGGTGGGTGCCCCCTTATGTTCCAATTGGTTCTTTAAGCGCAATACGATTTTCAGTAGAATAACAGTCACTTCGTCAATAAAACCGGAATAGTTAATCTGCCTGGCAGACGAAAGGTTGATCAATTCTTTCATATAGGAAAGAATGTTGCAGTCCTTGATAAGATACGTATTTTCGGGGATATATTGTTTGAATAAAGATTCGGCGAAGTCACCATTAAATATGATCCAAATTTTATTCCATGGGTGCTCTTCGCTGGAATAATAGATGTGATCGCTGTGTTTGGTCAGTATGTAAACGTCGTTTTTCTGAGGATACAACGTTTGTGAATTGATCTCTAGGACGCCGCTGCCGTCGATGATATATTCGAACGAAAACAGGTTCTCGCCGTGTCGTTCAATCCGGTAATTTTTGTCGCAATAAGAGATACCCGACATGAGAACATTGAGTGGAAGCTTAGGGTCATTCAAATGCCAGAAATTGAATATGGTTTCGTGCATGATGATAATACTCACATTCATGATGATTTATCCTATTATAAAGCGCCTAGGTGCATGATAAATTATATCTTGTATGAGACAACATTTAAAGGGAGGGAATAATGTGATTTTACGTGCTCCAGCTGTTCCGCTGATAACCGTAGATCCGTACTTTTCTGTCTGGTCGATGGCGGATAAGCTCAATGAATCGGACACCAAGCATTGGACGGGTAAACCTCACCGGATTACAGGCACCGCGCTGGTTGATGGGAAAGAGTATACATTCATGGGGGTTAACCCGGACAGCCTGATCATGGAACAGACAAAGCTAGATATTCATGCGCTCTCAAGCCAATACCAGTTTGTCTGCAATGAAATTTGTTTAACCGTTACGTTCACGACTCCGCTATTGCTAGATGATTTGAAGCTGACGTCCAGACCGGTATCCTATATTCACGTGCAAACCGAATCGAATGACAAGAAGAAACATGACGTGACGGTTACCATTACGGTAGATGGGGAACTATGCCAAAACATGAAATACGAGTTTCCTACTGTGTACTCGGATATCAGTGAACCCGGTTTTACTTGCGGTAAGGTGGGCAGCAGAATTCAGCATATGTTAACTAGAAGCGGGGACGACCTCAGAATTAACTGGGGTTACGTATATCTGGCATCAAACCATAGTCGAGCTGCAGTAACCGCTGCCGAGGATGTAAACGTCTACGGGACAATAAATCATACTATGCGGCTGTCTATTGACCTGGATACGGATCAGGACGTAGAAGGACTATTTGCAGTCGCATATGACGATATAAAATCGATCGAGTATTTTCACCAACCGCTTGATGCCTATTGGAAGAAAGACGGAGAAACGATCGAAGAGGCGATCAAGCAGGCGCTGGACGAATACGATACGTTGCATGAGAAATGTGAGCAGTTTGCAAAGAAATTGTATCAAGACGCCGCGGAATCCGGAAGTGAAAAGTATGCAGACCTGGTATCCTTGGCCTACCGGCAAGCTATTGCCGCACATAAAATCGTTGCGGGTCCTGAAGGAGAAGTGTTGTTCGTCTCCAAGGAAAATTTCAGTAATGGTTGCGCCGCCACGCTCGATGTAACTTACCCGTCCATCCCTCAATTCCTGCTTTATAATCCCGAGTTGGTGAAGGGGATGCTACGACCGATTTTCAAGTACGCTTCAACCGATATTTGGTACTATGACTTTGCTCCCCACGATGTGGGTACCTACCCTCTTCTGAACGGACAGGTATATAGCAATGGAACTACGCCCAACTGGCAAATGCCGGTTGAAGAATGCGGAAACATGCTGATTTGCGTCACTGCCGTCGCGATTGCGGAGCAGGATGTATCGTTTGCCCAAGAGAATTGGGGATATCTTGAAACATGGTGCAATTACTTGATCAAAAACGGCATCGATCCGGATAATCAGCTGTGTACAGACGATTTTGCAGGTCATTTGGCTCATAACTGTAACCTGTCGCTCAAAGCGATCATGGGGATAGCCAGCTTCTCCATCTTGAACCACATGGCAGGAAACGGAGAGAAGGCGGAGGAACTCATGGAGATCGCCCGATCGATGGCGGAACAATGGAGGTCCATGGCCGCAAATGATGATGGTACGTTCCGCCTGGCATTCGACCGTCCCGGCACTTTCAGTATGAAATATAATGCCATCTGGGCTCGAATCTTCGGTCTGAACTTATTCCCTGATGATACGTTTAAGGCAGAGACGCAGGCCTATATCGAAAAGCATTCGGGACCCTACGGCCTGATGCTCGATAACCGCGATACGTATACCAAATCCGATTGGCTTGTGTGGAGCGCCGCATTGTGTGAGAGCAAGGAGGATTTCAATGCCATTATTGATCTCTTATGGCTTGCTTACGACCAGTCGCAGAGCCGTGTCCCAATGACTGACTGGTATTCAACGACCGATGCGAAGATGGTCGGTTTCCAGAACAGATCGGTACAAGGTGGGGTGTTTATCAAGATGCTAATGGATAAGGAAATTTGTAGTTTCAAGCGTAAATTCGAGGATGAAAAAGAAGTGAAATCGATCTAAATTTGCAGCCCCGTAGGATGATGATGATCCGGAAGCGGTGTTATTTTGATTAAAAGCAATCAAAACCAACAAGCTCCTTGGTATGCCGAAGAGCTTGTTGGCAGTACCACAAGCCCCTATTCAATGATCTTGAGCATTGAATAGGGGCTGAGTTTCGATATACTGCTCTGCCGCTGTAGATGCATGCAACTGTGATATTCTCAGCTTCTTCCTCATTCTGGACGAGTTCGATGCGACACTGATGTCGCGATTTCGCAGCCGAGTTAGTCCGCGTGTGCAACGGCGCTAATTTCAATCAATTGCTCAGGGAACGCAAGATATGTCACGCCGATGAGACTGCCGGCCGGTGTTGTCCAACGTATTCCTTGATCAGCCGGATGACCGGCTCGGAATGTTCTTGAGCGTTTGTCAAATAGATCTCCACATAAGCGAGTTCGATCTCGTGACTTCAAATCCCGCCAGCACGCGATCAAGATTTTCCAGCGTTTGCCGGGTCTGTGCCTCGATATCGCCTTCGCCAACGAACGTGCCCTCTGTTTAGTGAGAAAATTGTCCTGAAATGTAGATAGTTCCGTTTACGGAGTAGTCCCTGGGTAATTCCGTGATCCCAAAGATCGTGATTGTAGGTTTTGACATTAGTCATTTCTTTCTCTCCTTTATTTAAAGTAAGGGTAGTATAGAATGAAAGCATGTAAAAATTAGTACGCACTTTATTGATAGGTACTACCAGAAAAGATAGTGAGTATGGCTGAATATAAAGGTAAAGTTAAGAATATTAAAGATACACCTTTTGGTTATACATTATCAGTTATTGTTGGTAAACGGAAAATGGTTATTATTTTACCTCCTAGCAGAAAACCAATCGGTTCGCTTTAATGATCTGAAAAGACAGCTAGGAGCTATTACTTATAAAACATAGAGTTCATAACTTGAAGAATTGGAAGCATATGGTATGGTGGAGCGAAAAGAGTATCCTCGAGTTTTCCTGTAAAGTCGAGTAAAGTCTCATAGATAAAGCGAAAACAAAGGAATATAGCTTCCTGATGTAGAAAATGGTTAAAACAAATAGGAGGTATAATTTGAAGTTAGAAAAAGTATTTGAATATGATATAAGTAATGAATTAGAAGCAAAAATACAAGAATTATTAATCGATAGTTTTCCAGAAGTTTATCCTAGGAATAGAATTTATTTAAGCAATTACCGCATGTTAGATTTCTAGCTTTCAAACTAAGAAAATCAGCTGATAGGACATGTTGGATTAGATTACAGGGTGATGAATCTAAATGGAAAACCCATAAGAGTACTGGGAGTAATTGATTTATGTGTTTCACAAAGCACACGCTCCCAAGGACTAGGTTCAACGCTTCTTTTAGAAATTGATAAGTTTTCTGTGGGGCGAAATATTGACTTTATACTTTTATTTGCGGATAACATGACCTTGTATTTGAGAAATGGATATAAACCATTGAAGAACAGGTGTAAATGGTTGAAAATTGATGATGAAACTCAGTTAACAAATGGAATAGGTTATGAGGCAATGAATGAATTAATGATTAAGGAAGTAGGAAAGACCGATTGGAGTATAGGAAATCAACTAACAGGAAACGATAGCACCATGACAATAGGCTGCCGAGATCATCGGCAGCCTGTACAGACAGGGTCTGTCAATATTTTGTGTAAACTCTTCGTTGTGTAAATCAGTTTTCGGATCTCGGGTGGGTACTTGAAGAAGGTCGAGAGTTCCCCCCAATTGTTTCGCCATGAACGGACAATGAGTGGATATTTGACACCCCAGACTTCCTCAAAGCGATCTAGTTCCAATAGGCCCCTTCCTCTGTTGCCGCTTTGTAGATTGGTTTCAGATCAGCGGTGACTTTCTTGAGATCCTTGTAGGACACATAGCGAGTAGAATTTCGGATCTGGTGAATGATACATTTCTGAATTTCGGTCTTTGGATAGCAAGCAGCAATCGACTCGGAGAAGCCGTTCAGGTTGTCTACGCAGATGATGAGGATATCCTGGACCCCGCGATTTCGGAGGTCATTGAGCACGCTGAGCCAGAATTTGCTGGATTCATTTTCGCCGATCCACATGCCCAGTACATCTTTGTTACCGTCCAGGTCAATGCCAATGACCATGTAGGCTGCTTTGTTCACGATGACCCCATCCTGCTTCACTTTAAAGTGAATGGCATCCATGTAAACGACGGCATACACGCCTTGAAGCGGCCGGTTCTGCCATTCTTTAATGAGCGGCACAATTTTATTGGTGACATTGGAGATGAGGGTGGGCGACACTTCGATGCCGTACAGATTTTGCAAATGGTCCTGGATCTCGCGGGTACTGACGCCCTTGGCATACAAAGCGATGATCTGATCTTCGATACCCGTTACGTTCTTTTGATGCTTCTGTACAACGACCGGTTCAAACTCTCCCAGCCGATCCCGAGGAATCGCGATCTCCTGCTCCCCGTACTCGCTGACCACAGTCTTCTTGCTTTTACCGTTGCGGCTATTGGGTGTCATCTTGGCCTTGATCTCATGCTTCTCGTAGCCCAAATGTGTGTCTAATTCTGCTTCCAGCATCTCCTGCAGCGTTTCTGCAAACAGCTCTTTCAAGGCATTTTGCGCATCCTGAGCCGTGACCAGCTTATTCTCCTTAATAAACGCTCGCAATTGCTCTTTTGTCCATAGTCCCATGTTTCTCCCCAACCTTTCTATTACTTTCCATTTTAATAGATTTGGGAGTTTACACAAACTATTTTACAGACTCGATTGCTTGATCAAAAGATAAAACGGGAGGTATTTCGATTAAAGATAGTGTTACACTGATAAAGCCAAAGCAAGTCCGGCGGTGACAAACAGGTTGCACTTTACGTATGTAATGCGAGCGTCAAAGCCCACATCGGCAGGTTGCTTCTGCTCCATCTTAGCGGCTAATTGATTGCGTTGCTCTTTTCATGAGTTAAGGCGTTTGTCCAGAGTGGTCTAATTATGCTAAAATTAGGAAAGATTCTTTCTGTTTCAACAGAGCAAAATGAAGCATCTTGTTCATACAGGCGATCATCACAACTTTGTTGTGGCTTCCCACTGCTATCTACCCTGGAAAATCAAATTTTCATTCACTATGGTGCCGCGAAGTATGGCTTAGAGGCTAACGCGTCGTTAGTTCAATGAAACAGCGACAGTTTAGGACTTTATCTAGCTGGGAGGCGTGAGACAGCATGGCAGATTTCGAGTGGTACAGAAGCTTCTGCAACATTTATAAGCACAGTTCGGTGTCCGAAGCCGCAAAGACCCGCATGATGACACAGCCGGCCATGAGCCAGCATCTGGCCTCCCTGGAGGCCGAAGTGGGCGAAGCGCTTTTTATCCGAACGGCACGGAAGATGCTGCCCACTGAACGAGGGAAGGAGTTATACTCTCAGTTGGCCCCGCTAATCGAGTCGCTGGAGGAGGCAACGATGAATTTCAGGGCGGCTTCGCTGCCGACGCTTACCGTGATCAAGATAGGAACGGCGCATGAATTCTATACAGAAAAAATACTTCCCCGGCTGCACCGATACGATTTCCGCACCATCACCCATTTTGGAACTGCCGCTGAATTGCTGGAAATGCTGAAAGAGGATAAGGTGGATGTCATCATTACCTCGCAAAAGGTTCAGACGCCTGGCATCGAGTACCTGAAATTAATGGATGAGGAATTTGCGATTGTGGCCCCGCAGGATTATGAAATACCAGACACAGACGATCTCGAAATCAGAGAGCAATGGCTGTCCACGCAGCCATGGATGAGCTATGGACTAGAGCTGCCGATCATCCGGAGGATTTGGAGGGAACATTTTAAAAAGCGTCCTCAGATTAGACCTGTTCATGTCATTCCGAATTTACATATGATATTGAAGGCGATTGGTAATGGAACCGGACTTAGTGTGATAACTACCTATCTGACAGATGAGGCGTCCAGAGTCCATACGAAGGTGATTTATGAGGATTTAAAGGTGAACAACGAATTGTTCTTTGCTTATAAACTTAAGCACAAGCATTTGCCCCAGATTCGCGAGATTATGGCGGTCATACGTGAAGAGGAATAAAGATCAGCCAGTGTCTGTTTGGTGGTCTTTTTTTTATATCATAAAATATAAATATATTTATTGTTTAACCTATAAATCATAATTTGTTTTATATGTGAAGCGATTCTACAATAGGAGAGTAACCAAAATTCATACTATTGGAGGCAATACAAAATGACGAAAAAAGTGTTGATCGTAGTTACTAATCATACAGAAATTTTTGCAGGCAGGCCGACAGGAATTTGGCTTTCTGAGTTTGCCGAAGCCTATATTGAATTTACAAAGAGCAGATATGAAGTCGCGGTAGCAAGTCCGCTCGGCGGCAAAGCTCCGGTTGATCCGGGCAGTGTAAATGCAGATACTCCGCAGGAAATTTTGAATGCTGAGAAATATCTGGAACATACTATTAAACTGGATGATGTTTCATACGAAGATTTTGATGCCATCTTCCTGCCAGGTGGACATGGAGCGATGTACGATCTACCGGGCAGTGAGCCTCTGCAAAAACTTCTGCGCGCTTTCTATGAAGGCGACAAGATCGTAGCTGCTGTATGCCACGGACCGGCGGGGCTGGTGAACGCTACGTTGTCGAATAATCAACCACTTGTTGCAGGCAAACGTGTCAGCGCCTTTACTGACCGGGAAGAAGCACAGACTACCTTAGACAAGCACCTTCCGTTCCTTCTGGAAAGCAAGATTCGTGACATGGGCGCTATTTATGTAGCTGCACCGGAATGGTCTTCCCATCTCGAGGTGGATGGCAAGCTAATTACCGGGCAAAATCCGCAATCTACGATGGTTGTAATCAAAGCGGTTATTGAACAACTGGGATAATTCCGACAGTCACAATTAAAGATATAGGAGGAGAGAAACAATGAAAGTATTCGTGACAGGTGCTACAGGTTATATTGGCGGATCCGTGGCGAAGGTGCTGATTGATGCCGGACATGATATCTACGGTCTGGTGCGTGATCCGAAGAAGGTGGATGCTCTTAAGCAAATCGGTATTGAGCCTGTGTTGGGCACGCTGGAAGACAATGAAGTGCTGACCAAGTATTCTAAGTTGAGTGACGCGGTCATTCATACCGCCGATTCGGATCACAGGGGAGCCGTGGAGACCTTTATCGCCGCCTTGCGCGGTACCGGCAAAGCTTTCCTGCATACATCAGGTTCAAGCGTGGTCGGAGATGATGCTCGGGGCGATTCCAAAAGCGAGAATATTTATGACGAGGAGACGCCGTTTGTTCCCATGGACATCCGCGCTGACCGAGTCGCTATCAACAATCTGGTACGCAAAGCCGGAATAGATGAGTGGGTCAGAAGTGTGGTTATCGTGCCTTCCATGATCTACGGCGATGCACTTGGATTACCGACGGAAAGCGATCAGCTGCCCCAGGTTATTCACAAATCAAAGGCGGTGGGAGCGGGCGTTCATGTCGGCAAAGGTGTGAACCGCTGGTCCAATGTTCATATCAAGGATTTGGCGGAATTATATAGATTGGCTTTAGAAAAAGCACCTTCCGCTTCTTATTTCTTCGCAGAGAATGGAGAGGATTCATTCCAGGATATTGCCAAATCCATCAGTGAAGTACTTGGCTTTTCAGGCAAAACGATGAGTTGGCCGGCCGACGAAGCCATTGCAGAACTGGGCGATTGGGCTCGCTTTGCCATTGCATCTAACAGTCGTGTACGTGCGGTACATGCAAGAAATCTACTGGGCTGGCAACCTTCAGAAGAACCTATGCTGAGTTGGATTAAGAGCATCTCATAAGCCGGAAACCGGCTTTTTGAAAACGGCAGAAATGCCGTTTTTTTGTGTTCAATAATCCACCAAACTCTTAATAGATAAAGAGTAGAATGAATTAATTTGCATAATGAGGGATAATTACTAGTCACCCAGATTACAGAACTTGAATCGCAGCACTAAGGCCAATGTAGTCTATTTCTCCGGAAATTCTTCACTTGCTAGAACAGCACTGCTCGTATCTTGGCAGGGGATCTCCGAGGCAGCCTGATCTCCAGTGATCTTGCTTTTGATTTGTTTTGCAGCATGGATGTTATCGGCTTTACCTTTACCGCTGATGGGAAGGAATTTACAGTCGTGGCTTGTTGACAGACGGGACTGCCACCGTCCTACTTCCCGCTGCCGTGAGACGAAAAAGGATGCCTTGGACGAAGCGAAAAACAAAGGCGATAAAGCGGACTTGGTTAAGGTGCTTGCATTAGATACCGGCGGTCTGGAAAATAAGGAGCGGGAGCACGATAAGCCGGTTCATAGAACAACACCAGCTTGAGGCTGACAGCGTGAATTTTGATATGGTCAAGAAGCTGGTTGGGCTGTTCTCTGCACTTCTACCGGTAGTTGTCACCTCTATGGTTTTTGCTGGCTTTGTAAAAAGAGCGAAAGCTGTAAGGACATTTCATTCATGGTCATATAACCTTCCGAATATATGAACATGGCGAAATGGAGTATACTCCTTATTCATTTATTTGTGACGGGGAGTGGGAGTTGCAATATCCGAAAATAATTTCGGCTTCAATATGGTCCCATTGAAAGTCGCTAAGTGAATTTACCCCTGTCAAGTAGACAGCCGTAAAAAAGCAGCCCTAAGCAACCTTAGTTCGGTACTCAACCGGACTAAGGTTGTTCAGTTTTTGTTGAAACGTTCGTGGTTGTAAAAGTGGATATATCGTTCAATCCCCTTAACGAGCTCTTCCTCGGTCGAGAAGGTGTGGAGTCGAAGATATTCTGACTTCAGGTGTCCAAAGAAGCTCTCGATACAGGCGTTATCCCAGCAATTCCCCTTACGCGACATACTCGCTTTAACTTTCTTGCGCTTCAAAAAGGCATGGTAATCCTTGTGGGTATACTGGAAGCCTTGGGCGCTGCGAAGCAGTAGGTTGGTTACTTTGCGTTTATGTACAGCTGCTTGTACGGTCTCCAGCACAAGCTTTAAATTGTTGTGTCGTCCGATCCGGAAGGCAACCACCTCGATGTTATACAAATCGAACATAACCGACAGGTACAGAAAGCGAGAGCCAATTGGCAGATAGGTCACATCGGTGACCCATTTCGTATTGGGTGCCGTGGCGTTGAAATCCCGATTCAGCACGTTGGTTGAGGTAATCCCGGCCTCCCAACGACCAAAGTGTGGCTTCCTGCGCCTAATACGTGCACGAATCCCCAGCTCTTTTCATCAGCCGGTATACACGCTTGTGGTTGACACTCAAGCCAAAGGTTTTCTTTAGCCAGACACGAACCCGACGGCATCCGTAAATACCCTTTAGCTGGGTATGGCACTCAAGAATCTTCTCTTTCAGAGCTTGCTCTTCGATCTGTTTGGGCGTTGGATTATGCTTTCTCACTGCCCATTTGTAGTAACTACTCGAGCGATGCGTGCCAGCTCACACAGCAGGGCCATGGGATAGCTGCCGGCTAGCGCTTCGATGGCTTGGTAGGTTTGACGTCTCTTTGCTCTTGCCCCCTTTGCAGTTCCCATAGCTTTTTAGCAAGGCATTTTCCGCTCGCAGCCGCAGGAGTTCTTCCTCCAAGGTTTTGGTCTTCTTCGGTCTCCCGTTCTTCGAACCCGTCGAGGTGCCACTCTTTTCCTTGAGCCCCTCGATACCTTCTCGCTCGTAGTGAGCCACCACCTTCGAACCATCCTATCTCGATGCCCAAGGCCTTGGCTACCGTCTAGTAGCCAAGACCTTCCTCCAAGAACATCGCAACAGCCTTGCGCTTGAATTCGATGTCGTATGTCTTTCGTATTTCGCCCACGAAAAAAGGGGATAAAATCAAAATCGCGGCTTTTTTGTTTTAACGATGTAAGTTCTTGTCCCAAATTAAGGACAAGAACTTACATCGTTAGCCGAAATGGTCAGGAACTTGCATTCATAGCCGATTAATATCGATCTTTCACTAACACCAACATATTTGGCATTCAGAAGTTGAGCAAGATCTCTCCCTCATTGATTGTATTGAATGGGGACATTTGGATATATTTCTTTTTTTCTTGATAAAACATGTTCCACACAAGCTTTCTTCGAATTTAACGCTTTCCACAATTCAAGCAGAGATGTTGTTTATTTGTTCCTGGAGCCGAAGGTTTTTCCTGAATTCTCTGCTCGCTGCACAATAAATTCATAAATAAGTTGTAGAATGAAGTCAACACACTTATTAGCTGGGATTTACATGGCAAGAAAACTAATATCCTATTGCTAAATTGATATTATAATGTAAAATGATCCGCAATAGATAATGAATTGGTAAGACTTCTTGTAAATTCAGGAGAGGTTGATCAAGCATTGATAAAACGACTGAGGTTAGAGCGTTTAACTGGAAAGTTCAGCAGTTGGATTCACGGTATCTCTTTTAAACACAGGGTTCGCTTGTCCTTCATGATTATGATAACGCTCGCAATTGGAGCGGTAGGCATGACAACTTATTGGATAGCATCCAAGGAACTTCAGAAGAACGCGTTTGAATCCAGTCAAGAAACCGTGAATAAAACAACTCAAATTCTGGACGATAAGCTGGCCGGCATCTCCAATTCCGTTCGTTCCCTTATGTTTAGTTACGCTTTCAAGGAAATGATGCTGGATGTACAGAGCAACGACATCTCGAAGTATTACGTACATTTGTCCGAGCTCCAGTACGTGTTTTCGCAGGTTTCATTTAACGAACCATTGATCGAAAGCATACTGATAGCCACACCGATCGGAGATTTTTATCCGGTATCGCAGCGCCGTTCACAGACGCAGTCCTTTTATGAATCCAGCATGTATTACGATGTGAAAGAGAATTATGGGGGGATTTGGGTTAAGGGACACACCGACAAGTTTTTTACAGGGAACAGTCGTACGCTCTCCTTTGTTACGAAGGGAACGCAGGAGAACGTTTCGAATACCAATGTATTTATTGTGGTGAACGTGAACGAGAGTGGGTTGATCGGCACGGTCAACCAACATTCTTCGAACGATGACAGCGACTATTTTGTCATCGACTCGAAAGGCGAGGAAGTGATCCGGACGGCATGGTCCTCCAGCCATAATCTCATGAAAGATAAACCGTTCTTGTACAAAGTATCCGAAGGCAATCAAGGTTCTTTCTTTCATCATTTTGACGAAACTGATTACCTGGTGAACTACACCCGATCCGCCGTGGTCAAAGACTGGAGCCTGTTTGGCATTCAGCAGAAGGATAAGCTGCTCGAGCAAATGAATGGCGTCAAGCGAACCACCATTTATATCATGCTATTCTTTCTGCTCCTTACCTGGCTTCTGTCCACCAAATTGACGGCAATCCTGCTTATCCCGTTATTTAAACTGCAAAGGCTCATGCGGGAGGTCGAGGACAACCGCCTGAATGTCCGTTTTGCCAGCCGGTCTACCGACGAAGTTGCGCAGGTGGGCTATCAATTCAACCGCATGCTGGACGAGATCAACCGTCTTATCGATGATGTACGACTGAGCGAATCCGGGAAACGAAAGGCCGAGATGAGGGCTTTGACTGCACAGATGGAGCCACATTTTTTGTACAACACTCTCAATACAATCTACTGTAAATCGGTATTGGGCGAGAACGATGAGGTCAATGAGATGATTTTGTCCTTGTCCCAGATGTTCCAGTTAGGGCTGAGCGGAGGCAAGGATTGGAACACACTGGAGGATGAGCTCCTGCATGTGGAGCAGTATTGCCTCATCCAACAAAAATGTTATGAGGGTTTGTTTGAGTTTGAAGTTACCATGACGGACGATTCGCTACGAACTTGCCTTTTGCCAAAAATTCTATTGCAGCCGATCGTGGAAAACAGCATTCAACACGGTTTTAAGGATATAAGCTCTGGAGGTCGAATTCATGTGCGGGTTTACAGGCAAGACCAACTGCTGCACCTGATCATAGAGGATAACGGGATCGGCATGGATGCGGATAAGGTAAGGAAGGGGATGCTGCAGCCGCCAGTCTCGAAGAAAGGTTATGCCTTGAATAATATCGTGAACCGGCTCAAACTCTTCTATGGCGAAGAAGCCGGAATCGAACTGACCAGCCTTCCCGGCAAAGGATCAAGAACGGAAATATGGATGCCGATTAGAGAAGGAGACGTTGAATCATGATGAATGGATCGCCGGTTATTAAGTTATGCATCATTGATGATATTCGAAGCGTGGTCGACATGATCGCTCGGAAGCC
This sequence comes from Paenibacillus sp. ISL-20, assembly GCF_018613005.1. Classification (NCBI taxonomy): domain Bacteria; kingdom Bacillati; phylum Bacillota; class Bacilli; order Caryophanales; family Paenibacillaceae; genus Paenibacillus; species Paenibacillus sp. ISL-20. Next base: position 161,186 of record NZ_JAGGRD010000003.1, on the reverse strand, counting down.
GCCATGGAAGGAACATCATATTGAAGTCGTTGGCACGGCACTGGATGGCGAGGAAGGCATTCGCCTGGTGAAAGAGACGAAACCTGATATTGTCCTAACTGACATCCGGATGCCCAAAAAAGATGGGTTAGCCATGACTCAAGAAATTCTCAAAAGTTCACCTTCCACCAAGATCGTAATTCTCAGCGCGTACACCGATTTTTCCTTCACAAGACAGGCGATCCGCTTAGGAGCTTTTGATTTTGTCAAGAAACCGTTTTCGATTCACGAAATCGTCCAAGTGGTATTAAAGGCCAAGGCCGCTTACCAAGAAGAAAGACAGGAGCAGAGCAAGGTCATGGAACTGAAGCAGAACATAATCAAAAGCTTGCCGGTGCTGCAGCAGGAGTACTTGTCATTGCTGATCCATCATCGTACGAATGCGGAGGCAGCGCATCAAAAATGGCAGGAACTCGGCATTAAGCTTGATCCACAGCATTTCAATCTCTTTATCGTGGAATTGGACCGTTTTATGGACAAATATAAAGAGCAGCCTGCGCGGGAAGTAGAACTGATCAGGTTCAGCCTGCGAAATATTTTGGAGGAAACGATTGGTGGTTTTACTCGAGGCATCGTCTTTAGCGAGGCATTGAACCGTTTTATCTGCCTGATCAATTGCGAGGATATGGGATGGGCCGAACAAATATCGGAAGCCTGCCGACGGAACATTTTCCAATTTACGCATTCAACCATCTCGATCGGGATAGGCAAGTGCGTCACTTCTATCGATGAATTACCGAATTCGTATCAACAGGCTCTAAATGCGCTGGACTATCATTTCTATACCAATGGCCTGAACAGTTATATTGGCAATTCGGGAGACGAGAAAACCCTGCTGAACTATACGACTTCGACCGAACAAGAATTTCTGTTTGCTTTACGCTCCGGGCATCGGGAAAAATGTCGGCTGATTCTGGAGCGAATTTTTAATGATATGTTGCAGCGTGACCCTCTTCCCAAGCCGCAGCAAGTCGAAAACTTATGTTATGAGCTGTCATCCAAAATATGCAGGGTCATGTCGGAGCAATTCCCTCACGATCGGGTGAAGAGGCTTGAAGAACAATGGAATGCGGTGAAGAGCTCCGGCCTTGTTTCGTTCCAGATGATGCGGGATACGGTAAAAGGCATATGTCTTGAAGCTTGTTCATGGATCGAACAGGAGCGCTCGGACGAATCAACGAAATTGATCTATCAGGCAAAGGATTATATATGTGCGCATTTACATACGAATTTATCTCTGGATATGTGCGCGAAGCAGTTTAATATCAGTCCCGGATATTTTTCGAATCTGTTCAAAAAAGTGCTGAATATTTCCTTTCAACAATTTGTGATCCATCAGCGGATGGAAAAAGCCAAAGAGATGCTGATCAACGATTATCAGGTACAGGAGATCGCACAGAAGCTTGGATATGAGCATCGTCGCTATTTTAGCGAAATCTTCAAGAAACATACCAACATGACCCCATCCGAGTTCAAGCTGTATAGTACCGGGAAGATCAGCACACCGATGAATCTGGACTGAGAATCTGAGAATGATCATATTTCAATAAAGCCTTGTTTCCACATTTTTTGGATGCAGGGCTTATTTTGTGATGGGATGGATTCCTTGGGAAACCTGCCCTCGATGTGTGGTTACCCGCATTATGCGAGCGAGAAGTGGCCCTTATAATGAGAGAGAAAGAAAGAGATTTCATAGATACAAAAGGGAGGTAACATGGATGAAGTTAAGCAGGAATTTCCTTATATCCGCAATGTGTTTGGTGCTTACGGGAAGTCTCGCAGCTTGCGGTAGCCCGACATCCTCGGATCAAGGAGCGGATTCAGAATCCAGTGCCAAGACAAAGATCACTTATTGGACCGGAGATCGCCATGATTCTGAATTTGTCAAAGAGACCATTGATACATTCAATGAAACGAACCAGGACAACATCGAGGTGGAACTGGTCATCAAGGGAGATGACTTCGATCAAGCGCTGGATATGTCCTTCCAGACTTCAGAGCCGCCGGATGTCATTCGCGTGAAAGAGAACACCATACAGACTTTTTATAAAAAAGGATTCCTAGCTCCGATCGACGAGTTTCTAACGGAAGATTTGAAGGAAAAGTTCCAGGTGATGGAGGATCTGAACAGCTTTGAGGGAAAACGCTACAGCCTGCCGAACTACGGCACGACGATGCGATTGATCTACAATAAAGAGCTTTTTGCCAAAGCGGGCATTGAGCAGCCGCCAACCACGTTGGATGAACTGATCGAGACCGCAAAGAAAATAACGGAAGTGGGAAAGGCAACCGGAGCCTATGGGTTCGCTCAGAATTTTAAAAATCCTTCCAGTGCATTCGGGCGTTCTGCGCGCGTAATCGCAGAGGTGAGCGGTTACGGAGGCTTTGGGTATGATTTCAAGACGGCGCGTTACGACTTCAGCGGCTTTAAGCCGATCATGGAGGCACTCAAGCAAATCAAGGACGACGGAAGTATGCTGCCGGGTGTCGAATCGCTTGATATCGATCCACTGCGTGCTCAATTCGCTGAAGGGAAAATCGGCATGTACTTATCCTTTTCCGCTGAGGCGGGAGTCTACCAATCCCAATTCCCGGCGAAAATCGACTGGGCTGCAGCACCCGTCCCTTCCATCGACGGTCATTTCAATGGCGCGTCAGGTTTCCTTGGTGGGCAGTGGCTGGCCATTAGCTCGAAGTCGGAGCATAAGGAAGCGGCCTGGAAATTTCTAACGTACATGTACGACGAATCGGTCCTTCAACAGTACCAAGAGAAGGGATTCGGCATATCGATGGTTCCATCGGTTAGCGCGGTTGCCGCGAAGCCCGAAGTGAAAGGGATCGACGGGTTCCTGCCCAACAAGTACGACGGTGTCTGGCCCGTCTATCCGACCGTGCCGGTACAAGGTATGAAATCGGATGACGCCTTCTTCAAATACATGCTTAGTGGAGGCGATCTAGATTCCATCATCGACGATTTGAGTACCCGCTATAATGCGGCCTTGGATGCAGCCATCGCGAGCGGGGAAGTGAAGGCGGAACCGATGGTAGATTTTAATCCGCTCGAACTTGCCGGACAGTACGCCAAATAGATTTTGTTACGGGGGATGGGGCTTGCTCCATCCTTTCCTAAATTCTAAAGAGATCGCAAGGAGTTGAGAGGATATGAATAAAGCGAAGAGTGTTGCTTTTTCATACAGCTTTCTGTTACCGAGCTTTATTCTGACCATGGTTCTTGGCATTTACCCAATTATGTGGGCTATGAGATATATGTTTTACGATTTTAAGGGGTTTGGCACCGAACAATTCGTAGGATTAGCCAATTTCGAGCGTGTCATGAGGGATCATCAGTTCTGGGAGTCCGTAGCCAACACGTTCATCTATGCCGGAGGCAAACTCCTGCTATCGATTCCGCTTGCCCTGATCCTGGCCGTTATTCTGAACTGGAGGATCAAAGGCAGAAATCTGCTAAGAGCGATATTCTTTATGCCAACGATCATAAGCACCGCTGTGATGGCGGTCGTATTTTTTACAATTTTTAATTCCTACAATGGCATCCTCAATCAGTTTCTAATGAAGTATCAAGTCATCGGGAACGCCATCGATTGGCTGGGTGTGGATTATGCCATGCTGACCGTCATTCTCGTAGCCGTATGGGGAGCGATTGGAAATTACATGCTCTTGTTTCTCGCGGGGCTGCAAAACATTCCCGAAGATGTCTACGAGAGCTCTGCACTGGATGGGGCAAACAAATTTCAGCAATTCCGTTACATTACCATTCCAATGCTGGGACCGGTCATGCAAATGATCATCATGTTGGCCATTATCAATGCGCTAAAAGGCTATGAGAGCATCATGGTTATGACCGATGGCGGACCGATCGGTAAAACCAATGTCATGTTCTTATATGTATATAAATTATTCTTCCCGCCGGCAGGCTCCACGGCATCCACGCAAATTCAGGAGTTTGGCTATGGTAGCGCAGTAGCTTTCGTTACCGCCGTGATCGTCGGCATCATTACGATACTTTACTTCTATGGCTCGAAACGTATGAGCCATAACGAATAAGGGGGAAACGTTCATGAGAATCGCATGGAATATTATACTGTGGGCGTTTCTGCTAGTCGTCGCATTCCTGACACTGTTTCCCGTCGTGATCACACTGCTCGGTTCCTTCAAAACAAATGCCGAACTTACGGCGGGAGCTACATTTCTTCCGGCTGATTGGCAATTCTCGAATTATATCGAAGCATGGGAACAGGCGAATTTTTCTACGTACACGCTGAATAGCCTTTTCGTTGCCGGAGCCACGACCATTGGAACGTTATTGGTGGCTTCCATGGCGGCATACGTCGTGAACCGAATGGACTTCATCGGCAAAAAGCTATACGTCGGTCTGCAGGCATTTACGATGTTTGTAGCCATCGGCGCGGTTGTGCTGCGACCTCAATTTGACCTCATGATTCAGCTTCATCTGCATGACTCTTTGTGGGGTGTAATTCTAATTCTGATCAGCGCCCATGCTTCAGCATTCTTCATCCTGCTTAGTTTCATGAACGGAATCCCCAGAGAGTTGGATGAAGCTGCTCGTATCGACGGGTGTTCACCTGGCAGAACGTTCTGGAGAATCATCATTCCCTTGCTTACGCCAGGGCTTGGCGTGTGCGCACTGTTTGCTTTCCGCGGTGCATGGAATGAGTATCTGCTCCCGTTCGTGTTTACGCTTAGCAAACCGGAGCTGCAGACGTTAACCGTCGGCCTTGCCAATCTGAAATACGGTGTCGCCGCTGCTTCACAGACCCACTTCATGATGGCTGGGGCGTGCCTCTCCATTCTCCCGATTCTTATCGCTTATATCTTTGCTAACAAATCCTTTATGCAAATGACCGCCGGCTCCTTAAAGGGTTAGCGGCATCCTATCCATAACCAGGAGGCTCATGTCATGAATTCACTTCATATTGGAAATCTTATCTCAAGTTCCGTGATTCGACGTCATCCGGATAACCCGATTCTGGATGCGTCCCACGTTCCATATCCGACCGCGCTCGTGTTTAATGCAGGTGTAACCAAATTCAACGGAAAATATGTGATGGTGTTTCGTAACGACTATGGTTGCGTAGAGAGACAGACTCTCGAGCCCCATCACACAACCGACCTTGGTGTCGCTTTCAGCGATGATGGAGTCCATTGGGAAGTGCAACCGAAGCCGTGCTTTAAACTGCATGATCAAGAGATCATTCGTGCTTATGACCCTAGGCTCACCGTAATCGATGGTCGCTGTTATATGTGTTTTGCGGTGGACACGCAGCATGGTATTCGCGGAGGCGTCGCGGTTACGGACGATTTTGAGAACTTTGAAATATTGAGTTTGTCGACGCCGGATTTGCGCAACATGGTGCTGTTCCCCGAGAGGATTGGCGGCAACTACGTGCGGCTGGAGCGGCCATTCACGGTGTACAGCCGAGGGGGAATCGATCGGTTTGATATGTGGATATCGGAATCGCCGGACTTGAAGTATTGGGGAAATTCCGATTTGCTGCTGGCTGTTGAAGACGTCGCATTTGCCAATGACAAAATCGGTCCCGCAGCTCCGCCCATCAAGACGAAGCATGGTTGGCTTACGACATTCCATGCTGTGGACCTTGATCCTGCAAGAGGCAAGAATGGGTGGGAATCCTCCTGGAAGAAACGCTATACAGCCGGCTTGATGATGCTTGATTCGGATAATCCCCAAAAAATCATCGGCATGTATAAGGAGCCCTTACTGGCACCACAGGTTAGTTACGAGACCGAAGGAGGCTTCCGGAACAACGTGATCTTTCCTGGTGGCATGATACTTGAAGATGATGGCGAGGTTAAAATTTATTACGGTTCAGCGGACGCGGTGGAATGTCTTGCCACGGCACATATCGATGATTTAATCAAATTATGTCTGAACGATTAGAGCGAGGTGGGGATAAGAAAATGACAATATGGAATCTTCTGCAGCATCCTCCTGCCCGTTATCGAACAATGCCGTTTTGGTCCTGGAATGATGATCTGAATAAGAATGAACTTTTACGGCAGATAGAAGAAATGCACAAGGCCGGCATCGGCGGTTTTTTCATACATGCCAGGGGAGGTCTTACGGTACCTTACATGGGTGAGGAGTGGATGGAGGCCATACAGCTCTGTATCGAGAAAAGTCAGGAGCTCGGGATGAAGGCGTGGTTGTATGACGAAAACGGCTGGCCCAGCGGTTTCGCCGACGGAAAGGTGCCTGCACTGGGGCATGCTTATCAGCAGAAGCGGCTAGCTTATGAGTGGGCTCCGTTTAAGGACGGCAAGAAAGTGACGATAGCCTATTATGTTCAGTGCGGTGAAGAGCTGCGGTTACTCACTCCGGATGACTCTCGCAGTCCTGACTTTCGGGTATATTACGAGGTCAATCCTTATTATATCGACACGCTGAGCAAACATGCCGTAAAGGCATTCATTACTACCATCTATGAAGCATATTGGGCTAAGTTTGGCAATAAATACGACACTGTTCTGAAGGGGATATTCACGGATGAACCACAGTTTGGACGGGGGAATCTTCCGTGGTCGCTGGAGCTAGAAGATGCTTTTGAAGCCCGTTACGGATATTCCCTCCGTAAAGCACTTCCAGCAATGTTTCTGGAAACGAGTGACTGTCGCAAAATAAGGTATGATTATTGGTCATGTGTTACCACAATGTTCACGGAAGCTTATGCCAAGCAGATCGGAGCGTGGTGCGGGGAGCGGGGTTGGTCTTCGGCTGGACATGTCGTGGACGAGCAAACACTTATGAGCCAAGCCACTTCGGTAGGTGATCCGCTTCTCTTCTACGAGTATCTGCAAATTCCCGGTTGTGACTGGCTCGGCCGATCCGTTAGCGAAGAGCCGCTTGTTCCAAAGCAGGTCAGCTCGGTTGTGCGACAACTTGGCAAAAAACAAGCCATTACCGAGAGTTACGGCTGCTCTGGCTGGAATATCAGCTTTCAGGATTTAAAGCGGATCGGGGAGTGGCAATTTGTACATGGGATGAATCTCCTGTGTCAGCACTTACAGGCCTATACGCTAAGAGGAATGCGAAAACGGGATTATCCGCCATCGTTGTTCTATCAACAGCCTTGGTGGGAGCACTATCATCATTTTAACGATTACTTTGCTCGTTTGTCCATGCTGCTTGTGGAGGGCACGAGACAGGCCGAGGTACTGCTGCTGCATCCCATCCGGACCGCTTGGGTGGAACAAGCGGGATCAGACTCAACAAAGATTGAACCCTATCATCAATCGTTTGCTCAGTTGTCCCGCTGGATGTGCCAATCGTTCATCGAGCATGATTACGGTAGTGAGGGAATCATTGAACGTCATGGGAAGGTAGAAGGTGAACGATTCATTGTTGGAGAGGCCAGTTATCGGGTCGTGGTCATCCCTCCTAGTGTCACATTAAGTAAGGAGACTGTGAATCTGCTTCATCAGTTTATCCTTCAGGGAGGAACGTTGATCGCTTTCGAACCTTATCCGTACCTGATCAATGGTGAACAAAGCGAAGAAATCATTAACTTAATAGAAGCTGCATTGAAACCCGCCAAGAATCGGTTATCTTTAGCGAAAATGATGTCCGGCATCATTTCCCCTTCGATCTCTGTAAACGACGGGCAAGGGAATCCCATTGCATCAGATATGATTAACGTTCAGACACTTAAACTGGACGGCTCTTACCTCTATTACCTGGTGAATTCGGGAGAAGTTCGTTATCCGGATTTGGAGGTGAACATTTTTCAAAAGGGTACGCTGTCTTTTATTGATTTGGAGAGCGGCGATATCGAACCTCTAAACCATAAAGCAACAGCGGACGGCATCCATTTGAACTTGACTCTGCATCCTGCTCAATCCTATATGATTCGGCTAGTACCGGAGGATGTACAACCATGCCATGCTAATATGGTAAACAAACTGCAATCGGAAAATGTCGATTGTCATATTCAGGACTTGGATGAACGGTGGAGAATCGATTATATGGATGATAACAGCTTAACGCTGGATACGTGCAGGTATCGCGTGGAGAATGGCGAGTGGTCAAACCCCCTGCCCCTTATTTTTATCCAGGAAGAGCTGCTGAGGATCGGATCTCCGGTGCAAATCGAGTTGGAATTTGAGGTTACCGTAGCTTTTGATCCCATGATTGAGCGGGCATTGTATCTTGTCATGGAGAATCCGGAGAATACGCAAATCCGGGTTAATGGAAATGAAGTAGCATCTCATAGCTGTGGTTGGTGGAGAGACGTTGCCTTCAAGAAGATAGATATTAGAGGTTGCCTTCAGTACGGCCGGAATGCCATTAGGCTTACCCTGGATTTCTGGAATGCTCCCGAAACGTATGAGGCTATGGAGCGAGCAGGTCAATTCGAATCAGAAGCGAATAAGTTAACCTTTGATACAGAGCTTGAAAGCTTGTATATCATTGGAGATTTTGCTGTAGTACCGGAAGCGGGTTATGTTGAAGGAGAACATGGCGTTATGTATACGGATGGACCGTTTATGCTATCCGAACCTCCACAAGAATGCTCGATGGTAGACGATCTGGTCTGTCAGGGTTTTCCGTTCTTTGCAGGAAGGATTCAGCTTGTGCAGACGGTTTCTATAAGTTCGGATAATCGATCTACCAGGCTATGGCAGTTTGGCTCTAGGCCGAATGCGATTGTTACGCGATTAAGCATCAATGGGAAAGAAATTCGCACCTTCTTATGGGAGCCGTATGAGGCGGATATCTCAGAGTATCTCCTACCCGGGGAGAACTTGATTGAGCTTGAGCTGATCGGAAGCTGTAGAAACTTACTCGGTCCGCACCATCATGTGAAGGGGGAGCCGCTTAAGGTCGGTCCCGACAGTTTTAAGGATAAACCCGGTTGGACGGATAAGGATCTCGAGCCGAAATCCCATATCTATCTAAACCGCTACGCTTTTGTTCGCTTCGGTCTGTCCGATGCTCCAAGAATGGTTTCGCTTTCCAAGTTTTGAAGCGCCTGATTTAACTGGAACGTTAATATTATGATCGGATGTACGGAACCGTTTGGGCTACGATATACGGATATTCGATCGGGGATTGTAGGTATATGGCCCTGATCAGTGAAGCGAAGGTATAGATGGGCAGTTGATCAATGAGCAAAGGACACATTCTCGTTAGAAGTGTGTTCTTTGCTTTATGTTAGCAGCAGCCATTTCGTTTACCGAAGCGATCAATACTCCAGGAGGCATTAGTCTGTCGCTGCTTAAAGCGAATTTTAGGGTGGCATGTACTGAAAATCTAACACTAGGATCACAAATTACACAAACTAAAGAAGCACTCCATTAGGCCAAGTGGCTCTCAATGGAGTGCTTCTTTAGATACCCAAGTCGAGATACGTAGCTTTGTCTCTATAGATGGTGAGACGTGAAGCTGGGTGATTGGAAGAACTTCAAGTTGTGTTTGTGCCGGTATTATATGACGTTGCTGATTTTTTTGTTTATAGCAAGTGAAAGCCACCGTATACTTATTATCAAAAACGGATCTGAGGGGATTATTAAGTCTGAGCTGAATATTGGAAGAATCGCATTTCAAATTACATCATAAACGGGGGAACGTGGAATGAAGATTTTAATTGTCGATGATGAACCAAGACATTGCAGAGGAATGGCCGGTATGATTCGATCAACTCGTTCCCATGCGCAGGTAATTATCGCGAAGGACGGCTTAAAAGGACTTGAAGCAGCTCAGATCAATCGACCAGATGTCATAATAACCGATATTCGCATGCCGAATATGGACGGACTTACGCTACTCTCCCATCTTTCAAAAGGGGATTATAAGCCAAAAGTAGTTATGCTAAGTGCTTATAATTTGTTTGATTACGCACAGCAAGCAATCCGTCACGGAGCTTTTGATTATTTACTGAAGCCAGTCGATATCGATAAGTTGGAAGAGGTTCTGGCGCGTATTGAGATAGAACTTTCCAAGGAAGCTGCGGAACGAATCCAGGCTCAATATATTCAGGAGAGGCTCTCGATGACGGTCACTTCGCACCGTAAACAATTGGTGTTGGATTGGCTATTTGGCACCTTGTCCACAGACGGTCGGAGAGAACTAGAAGTGACCGGCGTATATCAAGGTGAAGGTACCGTCTTCTATAGCGTCTTTCGGCCGGGTAAAGGATCTTTCATGCCTGAAAAAATGAATTCATTGTTAAGCGATGTTGAATCCACATTGAGTGAATACGGCAATGCATTATGTGTCGCCTTACCTGCGTCTGGTCCAGGGCATGGAGAAGGTCACCGTTATCGAATTGAATTAGCAACCATCGTTCATGTAGATGGCGATACATGGAGGGAGCGGTGCAGCAACATACGCGTCGAACTAGAAAACCTGAACGCGAGATGGTCGAGCTACGGAAATATGACACATACAGTAGGCCCCAACTGTACAGAGCTGGATAAGGAAGCCACACATGCATACCGATCTGTCTTGGATGCCAACCAGTTTCTGTTTTACGATCGTTGGAAAGGGGTTCTATTCTTCGATGAGTTGAGCAACACCTGCCAGCAACATTCATTTGAGCTGGACGATGAAGTGCTTATGAAAACGCTTCAAGAGGCAGAAGAAAGTACTGCAGTGATCCGCCTGTGCCAAAATGCATTTGAGAGGCTAGCCAAAGAGGGACAGGCAAGTCCCAATGTAGTCAAGGAGTACGCGTACCAGATGTTATCCAAGGTGAAGAACCATTTTGGAGATCGCTTAGGTACCGAACCAGTCAAGAAAATAATTGAAACGTCCGTTGAAATGATTTCTGAATGTGAGTCATTCTCTGCCCTGATGTCAATGTTGGAAGTCTGTCTAGCCGAGGCACATTCCTGCTGGCGTCGACAGAAACACGACACGCGGGAACTCGTGATAGATAGTTGTATTGCTCTGATTCATGAACGATTCACGGAAAATTTATCGCTTGAATCACTTGCCACTCATTATCATTTTAACGTTTCCTACTTCAGTACGATGTTCAAAAACAGGACGGGGAAAAGTTTCTCCGATTTCTTGATCGAGGTTCGTATGAAACGGGCCGAGGAGTTACTCACAAGCAGTGAAATGAAGATTTATGAAATCGCGAAAAGCTGCGGCTACCGGGATACTAAATATTTTGCCAGGGTGTTTAAGAAGCATTCAGGAATGTCTCCAGAGAGTTTTAGACATTTGTCGATGACTATAATGCCAAAGGATGAAGAACTATGAGATTTCGCTATCGGCTTCTGGTAAGCTACCTGGTTCTCATTGCGCTCCCGCTTTTAGTGCTAAGTCTCATCTATTACCGGACCAGTCTTCATATGGTAACGGATCAAGCTCAGCAGAATGTATATGAAATCGTTAAAAAAAGTAACGAAGTAATGGACACAAAACTGCGCAAAGTGGAACAGGGAACCTTGGCTCTATTTGTTGACAAGGATCTTTTTCGAATTTTCAACAAACTGGACCCTTCGAATTATTCGGAGCTGCTTCATGCCGATCGACAGATATCGTCTATCTTAAGCAAGTACTTTACCCAGAATGAAGATGTTTTCGCTTATCAGTTATGGACATCGTATTATTCTTTTGGGATGCAGCGCTCACTGCCTCAGGGAGATCCAACCGATTCAGACATCTATCAAAGCGCCGAAAATGCAGAGGGAAAAATCATCTGGTATCCGACATACGATTTTATTCGTTTGTTCAACCAGCAATGGCTCAGTGAGATCGATATTGAATATCGCTATATGTTCTCGGCAACCCGACTCTTGAATTTCTCGCATCTGGAGAACTCTTCGATTGTCTTGCTGAATCCAGAAGTAGAACGTCCTGTCCTAAATATTAGCTTTAAAGCAGACGTATTTCAGTCGCTTTTCGACGATAGTATTCCATCCGGATCTGAATATTTGGTAGTCGATCCTCAAAACCATGTGATCGCTAGCTCTGATTCCAACCAAATCACCAATATTCAAGACGAAACCTGGCTGGACGATCTCATGAAAGCGGGTAATGGAACACGCAAAATGAAGCTTAACAATGAACGTATGATCGTCTGTTTTGACCGTTCTTCCGTGACCGGTTGGCTTTCCGTGGTCATGACGCCAGAATCAGTCCTTGTCGGCCCTCTTGTGAAAACAGCACAGGTTTCGACGCTCGCACTTTCCGCACTGCTTGGATTGATTGCCATTATTTTTGCTTATTTCATTATTGGCCGAATCACTGGCCCGATAAGAAAGTTGCTTGCCGCCATGAAATCCGTCGGAGAAGGGGACTTTGGAACACGGGTAGAGGTGGAGACAAGAGACGAATTCGGATTTTTGCTTCTACGATTTAATCGAATGAATGATAGGATTCAAACACTGATTCAAGAGAACTATGAAATTCAGCTCAAGGAAAAACAGGCTGAGATTCAAGCGCTTAACATGCAGATGAATCCTCACTTTTTATATAATACCCTAAATATTATGAATTGGATGGCTATTGAAGTGGGCCATAGAGAGCTCAGTAAAATACTTGTCGATCTCTCCAGCATGCTGCAGTACACTTCTCGAAAAGATTGGAAGGCTGTTCATCTATCTAAGGAAATCGAATGGATGAATCATTATTTCCGTATCATGTTGACAAGATTTGAGAACAAGTTTGAGGTTAAGTACCATATTGATCCGGAATTGTACGAGACGGAGGTACCTAGACTTCTATTTCAGCCTTTTGTGGAGAATGCGATTCTGCACGGCTTTGAGCAGCTTGATACGGGCGGACTTATTTCAGTGAACGGTAAAACTGAAGATGGATATCGAATATTTGAAGTGGTAGACAATGGGCGGGGGATGAACCAAGATGTCATCCAAAAGATTCTAAACAAGAAAACGACTTCGGTAGGTATCATAAACACCATGGAACGTATTCAAATGGCGTACGGTGCTGAATACGGAGTTGAGATATTATCCTTGCCAGGAGCTGGCACAAAGGTCATCATTCGGCTCCCGATTCCCAATAATAATCCACCTTTCCAATGAGATTCGGGTTATGGAAGCGCTCTCTTCAATTTATAATTAAAACATCATATAGACTGCAGCTATGTGATTAGGCAGAGTTTGAGAGGGGTTAGATATGACGTGAAACGACTAATGAAAACCACTATTGCTTTCATCTTGATGCTGATGTTGACAGTTTTACCTGCCTGCACTATGTCCGATTCGGCTAAGGATCTTAACTCGTCGGCGAAAAATGAAGTCGGCAAATCCGGCGAATCTATTACTCTGCGTTTAACATTGTGGGGAGCGCCGAATGAGATAAGCGTGTACAAGAAAGTGATTGCGAACTTTGAAGCGAAGAATCCCAATGTAAAAGTTGAGCTCCAATCCATTCCGACGGATTATGATACAAAGCTAACAACCATGGTTGCGGGTAACGATGAGCCGGACGTCGCAATGATGGAGTCAGGCAGCATCGCACTCCCCCTTGCTGAAGAAGGGAAATTCCTGAATCTGCAAACCTTTTTAGAGAAAGACCCTGATCTAAGTTTAGATAGCCTGGTTCCAAACATCACCTATTCCTCTGAAGTAGGGAATATCATTGGAATTGCTCCGGGGCCCGAATCGTATGCTTTATTTTACAATGAAGATGCTTTCAAAGATGCCGGATTGACTGCACCACCAAGCAAAGTATCCGAAGCGTGGACTTGGGAAGAGTTTGTAGAGGTGGCGAAGCAGCTGACGCTGGACAACAAAGGTCGAAATGCGGCAGATCCGGAATTTGATCCAAAGAACATCAAACAATATGGTGTCAATATCGGAACTTTCTGGGGTGCTTACAGCAATTTTATTTATTCGAATGGCGGGGACTTCATATCTGCTGATGGCAAGACATTCGCACTGAATCAACCAGAAGCTGTAGAGGCACTTCAAAAACTTGCTGACTTGGTCAATGTTCATCATGTTGCCCCATCCCCTGTTCAAGCCAAAAATATTCCTGCAACGAATGTTGCGCTCCAGACGAGAAAAGTAGCCATGGTGGTTGACGGTCAATGGAATAGCAGTTCCCTGGCAGACACGAACACGAACTTTAATGTCGGTGTGTTGCCCGTCATGAAAGAGCCTGTTTCGACCGTCGTTTGTGGTATGTTCTCCATCTTTAAGTCGACCGAACATCCAGAAGAGTCATGGGAGTTAGTAAAAGCGCTAATCGATCCGGAGGGATCCATTGATATGTTGACATACGGAACCTGGATGCCATCTCTCAAGACCTGGTATACCGAAGATGAACTTGTTTCTAAATGGACGGATAACCTGAAATCACGGCCTTCTGGATATAAAGATGCTGTCATCGACGTAATGCTCAACAACAGTCATCAAACCCCAACCGGATATGTGAAAAATTTCAACAAGATTATGGACGTCGTTACTCCGGCTCTGGATAAAGTGTGGCTCGGACAACAAACGGCCCAGGAGGCAATGGATGCAATTGCTGACAAGGCTCAGGCACAGGTCAAAGGACGTCGCGATTTGGAATAACTTGAAGTCTTAAAGGATCGGTATGGAGATGAAGGCGTTTATTTTAACAAAATGTCTTCTTCCTTCCCTCTATTTCGTGGATAGGAGGGTTTTAATGGATACACCTATGAAGATAAACCAAATAGGTACTAACAAGAGTCATCTATCGAAGACCCGAGAACGAAAAGCATTATGGTATGGGATTCTGTTCACGGCTCCAGCCGTGCTCGGGTTTATTCTATTTACAGCTGGTCCGATGATTGCCAGCTTCATCCTTGGCCTAACAGATTACAACGTGTTTAAGGATAATCTAACTTTTGTCGGCTTTGAGCATTTCAACAGGATGTTCTCAGGCCAGGATGAGTATTTCTATAAGTCTCTAGGTGCGACATTCTACTTTGTCATTTTACGCGTCCCTGCAGTCATCCTTATTTCTTTTATGATTGCGTTGTTGCTTAATATGAACATTAAAGCTCGGGCACTATTTCGAACCATTATTTATTTGCCAAGTATCGTACCGGCTGTTGCGTCGGCAATGATTTGGCTTTGGCTGCTCAATCCTGATCTCGGGTTGGTCAATACGGTATTAAAGTGGCTGCATTTGCCGACTAGCAACTGGCTGTTCTCGGAATCGAGCGTTATCCCTTCGGTGGTGCTGACAACGCTATGGGGCATCGGCGGTACGGTCATTATATTCTTGGCCGGCTTGTCTGGTATTCCGAAGTCTTATTACGAAGCAATTGATGTGGACGGCGGCGGATGGTTCCGTAAACTTTGGACAATCACCATTCCCATGGTAACACCTACGATCTTCTTTAATACCGTGATGACCATTATTGGCTCCTTTCAAGTGTTTAACGAAGCATACATCTTGACACAAGGAGGACCAAATAACAAAAGCTTGTTCTACGTGTATTATCTGTGGAGGACTGCGTTTACAAATACGGAGATGGGTTACGCTTCTGCACTAGCCTGGGTGCTCTTTATCATTATTCTCTTCTTTACATTTTTGGTGTTCAAAACTTCAAAATCTTGGGTTTACTATGAGGGGGAAGGGCGCTGATGAAGGATTCTAGGCTAAAGCTGGCAGCAGGTTATGTAGGCCTGATTATCATTTCCATCATGTTTATCGTTCCGTTCGTCTGGCTGATTCGCAGCGCACTGATGGATTTATCGCAGATTTTCGTTATGCCCCCGGAGTGGATTCCGCATCCATTTCGTTGGGATAATTTCACGAGAGCCTTGACGGTTTTACCGTTCGGAACATTTTTTGTTAATACCCTTGTCATCGTCATCTCCACTTTAATCGGGACTGTCGTTACAAGTACGATTGCAGCGTTCGGATTTTCACGCATTCAATGGAAAGGGCGAGATATCGTCTTCGCCATTCTTCTGTCCAGTATGATGCTCCCTTCTGCGGTCACCATGATTCCGAGTTTCCTAGGGTGGAAGTGGCTCGGATTTTACGACACGTTCTATCCGCTGATAGCGCCTTCATTTTTCGGTGGGGGAATGTTTAATATTTTTTTACTGCGTCAGTTTTACATGGGGATTCCGAAAGATTTTGATGAAGCAGCGGTCGTGGACGGCGCAACATACTTTCAGATCTATGCACGCATCATCTTGCCTCTAAGTCGTTCAGCGGTTATTGTGGTGGCATTGTTTACGTTTTTAGCATCTTGGAATGACTTTATGGGACCGTTGATTTATTTAAAAAGCGATAGTCGCTTTACCCTCGCGCTTGGATTACAAATGTTCCAAGGGACATATAGTGCTCAATGGGATTTGCTGATGGCCGCTTCCGCAGCTGTTGTGCTGCCTTGTGTGATCGTTTTTCTTATCGGACAGAGATATTTTCTGGAAGGGATTACGCTAACCGGTCTGAAAGGATAACCGAACGTTTCAGGAAGGGAGAATAGACCAATGACAACTACAAAGCATGTACTAAAACAGTGGCAGAACGTACCATTTACAAGTGTGGAAATACAGGACAATTTTTGGCGACCGCGTCTAGAGGTGATAAAGAAAACAACGGTCCGAACGTGTCTGGATCAATGCGAAGCGACCGGCCGGATATCAAATTTTTCTAAGGCGGCAGGGCTGTTGGAAGGCGAGTACGAAGGGATGTATTACAACGATTCTGACGTCTACAAGGTCATTGAAGGCGCGGCGTATACGCTGATGCTGGAGCGGGATCCCGAGCTTGAATCCGAACTCGATGCGATAATTGACAAAATTCGTGCGGCACAGGAACCAGATGGTTATCTGAGTACGTACTTTACGATGAAGGCGCCGGAACAGAAGTGGACGGATATGGAAAAGCATGAGATGTATAACGGTGGGCACCTCATGGAAGCGGCTGTCGCCTATTATGAAGCGACCGGAAAACGGGTACTGCTCGACGTTGCTTGCCGATTGGCCGACCACTATGACAGCCTGTTTGGGCCAGGGAAACGGCACTGGGCTGAAGGGCATGAGGAAATCGAACTGGCCCTCGTGAAGCTCTATCAAGCGACGAAGCAAGAACGCTACTGGAAGCTAGCGTTGTGGCTGCTTGAAGAGCGTGGAAAAGGCCACGGCAAGGGAGAAATCTGGGACAAACCGGAATGGGGACCAGCATACTGCCAGGACGATGTCCCTGTTCGAGATATTGAGAAGGTGACCGGACATGCGGTCAGGGCAATGTATCTGTTCGCTGGAATGGCAGATGTTGTCCGCGTATCGGGGGATCACGCATATGTTGAAGCCCTTCAGCGAGTTTGGTCACATACAGTGGAACGTAATATGTACGTTACTGGCGGGATCGGACCTTCGGTGCACAATGAAGGGTTTACCCATGACTACGATTTACCAAACGAAAGTGCCTATTGTGAAACATGTGCAGCGATCGCCATGGCGTTCTGGAACCATCGGATGAACTTGTTGTTCGGAGATGCAAAATACGCCGATATTGTTGAGATGGAATTGTATAATGGAGCGTTATCTGGCATCTCTTTGTCGGGCGACCGGTTTTTTTATGTAAATCCACTGGCGTCCAAAGGCGACCATCATCGTGTGGAATGGTTTCATACCTCATGCTGCCCAACCAATCTGGTCCGATTTCTTCCGTCTATCGGCCAATATGTATACACGGGTACCCATGACGGGATCGTAATCAATCAATATATAGGCAGTCGTGCAGATTTGAAGACAGGTACCGGCAAAAAGATTACGGTCAAACAAAAGACGAATTATCCATGGGACGGGAAAATTGAGTTAACTGTTGAACCTGAAGAATCAGAAAGTGATATCTCGATACAACTCCGCTTGCCCGGCTGGTGTAAAGGTTACCGCTTATCTATCGGCGGTGAGCTGGTATTTGCTCTACCCGAGAATGGCTATTTGGAGCTGCGCCGGAATTGGAAATCGGGGGAGGTCATTTTGCTAGAACTGGATATGCCAGTAGAGGTAGTGCGGACCAGAGCAGAGGTCGAAGCCGATCGCGGTCGAATAGCTTTACGACGTGGACCCATCGTTTATTGCATGGAACAACAGGATAATTCCCATTTGTCGTATGACGGATTTGCGATTTCGGCGAGTCGCGGAGTGTACGTCAAGCATTTCCCAGAGCTCTTAGGCGGTTTAACGACGCTAACTGTGAGTGGCGAGCAGCCCAATGAACCGCCTTATACTTTCATACCATATTATGCGTGGGATAACCGGGATCCAGGATTTATGCAAGTTTGGATTGTGGAAGCCGACAATAATCAGCTCTACGACTTTTAAGGTGGAGGGGAAATAGCGTGCTCTAAGATTCTTTTTTCTTATAATACAAAAATAAGAATCTTGGAGCACATATCTTGCAGAGCTAAATCAATGCTAAACTAATCAAAATTACTTTCCAAAAAAGGTAATCACAGACTAGATTGCCGTTTACGCATAATGCCAATCGTCCACAACATCAATGGGAGTCCGATGAGTACAATTGGAATCAAGTAATGAATTCCCAGTTCAAGCTGATTTTGCGCATCGGATAAACTTTCTTGGGGAAGTTTCCATGCAATAAGGTACACCATCGGGGCAATTGCCCAGATGGACAGAGTCCAACGTTTCAAGCCTAACCATTGGGACATCCCATAAGATGCTGCGAATAAATAAAGGCTCAGTTTAATAAACACGCTGAAGAACCAAACAACCGAAGAAAAAATTTCGATGTTTTGTATGAATTCCATAAGTGAGACGAATCGCATCATTTCAAATGTTGGAAACAGCATCTTTGAGGATAACCCGGATCCAAAGATGGATAGAGTCATCAAGGTCAGCATGGAGGAAATGACCGAACCGACCGCAACGCCCAATACGGCGCTTTTTGTTCCTTGACGGGGATTCTCCATGAACTTGGTCACCATGAGCAGGAATACGGTGTCTCCCAGAACCGTCACGGGTGCTAGGCTTCCTCGAAGAAGTGCTTCGACTCCGGAATCTGTGAAAACGGGCAGAATCTGTTCAAATTCGAAATTGTTATAGCTCAGGCAGGCGACCGCAACGATGATCGCCAAAATGAGGGGGCCTAACAATTGGCTACAGCGCCCAATCGATTCGATCCCCCCAGTACTGACCAACATTACCACAATGGCCATCATGAGTAGCATTAGTACGCTTGTAGGCGTTCGATCAAACAAGATCATTTGGAAAAAATCAGAGAAACGGCGAAGAAGTGTGCTTGAAATAAGTATCCACGCTACTAAAAAGGGAACGACCACCACTTTTCCAAGAAAGCGGCCTAGAATCGTCCTACTGAATTCGCCCAGTGTCTGTTCAGGATACAGGAGGGATAAGGCGCGGGATAGGAGAGTGATTCCGCAGGCGATTGCGCCTCCGATCAGGAAAGACATCCAAGCATCTTGCTTTGACGTTTGGATGACCAGTGATTGCGTCGAGAACAATGTCATTGACATGACGGAAAGCGTTATCCAAAACACTTGATTGTTCGAAATTTTGATCGTGTTCATGGTATCGTTTCCTCCTCTCTCAAATGCAACCCAGGACCTGTAAGCCCTATTTGGGTTACCGTAAAGTCAGCTTTCACGTTGAATTCTGCTTCTGCGAAATGGGAGTTCCAATTGTTTTTTACTTTTTTCCATGCAGAGGGGTTTTTTCGGTGCAAAACCTCACCAAACCCGAAAATATCCTCGTGATATATCTTCTGCATTTTGACGATGGTCTCTTTTACTTCCTTGGCAGCTTCCGACTCCAGCGCTTCCTTGACTAATTTAACGTTGGCGGGATTGCGAAGATCCAACTGGCTTTGGTTCTCGTGAATGATGCCTTTGCCGGTCAACTGGACATGAAAGACCAGTTTTCCACTTTTGTTGTCCAGCCCAATTCTACGTCCTATTCGAGACAGATGTAGACTGACTCTATCTTGATTTTGATTAACGTGCGCTGTTAACGTCGTGCTGTTTTGCACGCCAGTAATCCAATTGACATGTATTGCTTCCTTTTGGTTGATGAAACCTTTTAAGCTCAACTTTTTTTTATCGAAAATGGCTATTCCGTTGATCCGAAATGCCTGTTTCTTGGTCACATCTTGATTATCGTTATTGTTCAGGCCCATAGAAATCGCAGGTAAAATCGGACTAATACCGTCACTGCTAGCTGCTCTTAAGAATCTCATTAACGTCGTCTGTTTTATGCCGCTCGTATGCTCCAGTTCCTTCGAAGCGCCAATTGCGGGTATCTTCTCTAAGGGATATGCAGATTGAAGAAGCTCTTTAGCCGTACCACCTTTAACGACGAAAAAATCTGTACGTAACCGGACTTCTGGGTTCCGGGTATGTTCATCCAGCATGTCAGCGATACCTTCCTGCGTGAACTGTTCTCCAATAAAAACTACCCCACGATGACTGGGGAATACTTCCCGGGATAGTCTTCCCTGTAAATCCGCTGCTGCCTCGCTGACATTCTTACCCTTACCCGTAACCACAAAATAGCCTTTGTCGGGAGAACTTCCATTCCCCCCGCTTGGAGCATGTTGACTGGGTATCAGAATTTGACCACTCAGGACAATATCTTCTTTTCCGATCCTGTCAAACCCAGAACCTATCCAGATAGACCGGTTACTAAGCTCCTTCTGATCCCAGCACGCTGTCATGAGTAGTAGAATCATGGTCAGGATAATCCCCAATTTACGATACAAGGTCATCACCTTATTTTTAGAAGTATAGACAGTAGCTATCATGAGATACGCTTGCCGTTACCCCCAGTCGTATTTTTAGGACGACGCTGCATGCTCCATCTCGGTGCGCGAAAGATGAGGTCTTTGGCATAGGCTGAAGTTTCGGGTGAAACGGGACTAAGATAAGGGAGACCAAATGATTGTAGGCACGATAGATGGATTAGGATTATCGACACCCCGATCAAAATACCGTAAATTCCTATGAATCCCGCTAGCAACAACATAGGGAATCGGAGAATTCGCAAAGCGGTACCGAGATTGTAGCGGGGGATTCCAAAGGACGCAATTCCCGTCGTTGCCACAATGATGACCATAGGAGCTGAGATGATGCCCGCTTCTACAGCTGCTTGCCCGATAACTAGGGCACCCACGATACTTACGGCAGAACCGATTGTCTTGGGCAGTCTAACGCCGGCCTCACGAAGTGCTTCGAACATAAATTCCATCAAGAGAGCTTCCACGAGGGTAGGAAAAGGTACGCCTTCTCTTGCAGCTGCAATACTAATTAGAAGGACCGTTGGAATGATTTGCGGATGAAATGTCGTAAGAGCAACGTAAATTGACGGAAGCACCAAGGCGATGAGGAACATAAAGTACCTGACCCACCTTATGAGCGTCGTGAAAATAGATCGCTCATAATAATCTTCCGATGCTTGAAGTCCGGACCAGAATGTCATTGGAACAATAAGCACGAAAGGCGTATTCGCCGTAACGATTGCCACTTTGCCTTCTAATAGTGCAGCACATACCACATCGGGACGTTCAGTGTTCTGAATTTGAGGGAAAGGAGAATATGGCGTGTCTTCGATCATTTCTTCGATATATCCTGATTCAAGAATCCCATCTATTCGAATTTCACTGATGCGTCGAATTACTTCTTGCACGATGGAATCTTTTGCAATGCCATGCAAATAGAGAATTTCGACATTGGTTCCGGTGAACTCGCCGAGTTGGTAGGATTTATTCACTAAATGGTGGGTGCAGAGTCGCCTTCGAATCAAACTCGTATTTACTCGAAGGGATTCGGTAAAGCCATCTCGAGGACCTCGGACGACAGATTCAGTCGCCGGCTCATCAACACTTCGCTGCTGATAGTGTTGGAAATCCGATATCATGGCTTCTGAATCTCCTTCAGCTAGGAGGGCGACGTTTCCCTTCAAAACTCCATCGACGACTTCTCCAGCTGTCGTTGCCGTGCTAATCTTTAAAACTGGAAGTAGTTGTCCAAGCGTCTGTGTGAAAGGGGAATCCTCCTTGTTATTGCCTTGTAAACCTTGATATAGAAATGGTTTGAGAATGATTTGTTCGACTAAATTAGTATCAACTAATCCTTCAACGTAAATGAACAGAAGTATTTGGCCGTCCGTTTTCAGCTTCCGAAATACGACGTCGGACGAATTATGTAGGAGATCCCGTAGTATACCTTCACTTTCTTCAAGATCCGTTGTAAGAACCTTCTCCATCAAATTCATGAACAACCCTCCTGTTCATCTTTAATTTGCCTTTGTAAGGTTCTTTTATTCAAAGAAAGTAAAGATCTCAATTCATTGATAAAGTATTAAAATGTTTCGTATCACAAAATCGTGAATGATTTCATAAAATTCTAATATCCATGAAAAACAATTTATAGCAATAAGGTGTATGAATGAGTTTCTAATAATGAAAAAAAGAGGAGAGATTAGACATTACAGTTTCTTAAGCACTACAATATTTTGAACCAATTCTCAAGGTGATTGGGTGGAGTGGTCCAATGAGTGGGATTTGGGATTGATATGTCTTAGCAATTTGATAACTAAATAAAAAAAGAAAGGATTTTTTATAACCATATAATTGACCCAAAGCATCATCCACTAGCGCTGTGGCAAGAATTCCTATAATAAAGGTAAGGCTTGGGTCACAACGCGAAAAAAGTGATTTTCACCGGTTACAATCCGAGTCGCTCGAGATATGATGCGAAAAAAACAGTTGTCATCCGACAACTGTTTTTTTATTGATTTTATTTTTGCGCAGGCCGTAATACACCAAAATCGCCAGTAAACTGGACACGTGGATTATCAAACCCATTGGAACAGCCGTATATTCCCCAGCGATTCCGACTAGCGGAGACGTGATAGCGCCGAGTAGGAACGGCAGCAGCCCCAGAAGCGCAGATGCACTTCCTGCTACATGACTATGGGATTCCATGGCAAGCGAGAATGAAGCTGTGGATGTAATACCGATCGAAGCGACTAAACAAAACAGCGGGGCTACCAAGGCGAACAGAGGTCCTTGTAGCAAAATGACAGCTAAAGCAGTTAGGCTGGAGCCAACTGATAGAAATAATCCGAATACTAGAAATTGCCGTTCGGAAACGATATGATTCAACCAGCCCACAAGCTGGGAACCGATGATGAGGCTTAATCCATTCAAGCCGAACAAAATAGCGAACATCTGAGGAGATGCCCCGTAAATGTTTTGGTAAATAAATGGTGTCCCGGATACATATGCGAATAACCCTCCTATCAAAATGCCTTGAGACAACGCATAAGCGAGAAACTGACGATCTCCAAGCAATGTTTGAATTCCTTTGAGGAGCTGATTGAAATTGCTGGCTATTCGTCTCTCGGGAGGCAGCGTCTCTTTTAAGCCGACAGTAGCCAGAACGGTTAGCAGGATTCCAATCACACCCAACACAATGAATACGCCAATCCAGGTTGTAAATGAGATAACAGCACTACCCGCTACTGGTGCGATGAGCGGGAATAAATTATTCACCAACATGAGGAGGGAGAAGAAACGGGTTAGTTCGACGCCACTGTACAAATCTCGGACAATCGCTCTGGATATTACGATACCCGCTGAAGCGGCAAATCCTTGAATAAATCGGGCTGTAATAAACCAATAAATGTTTGGTGAGATCGCACAGACGAATGAAGCAACCAAATAAATAATAAGAGATATAATAATCGGCCTGCGCCGTCCGTGAATGTCGCTAAGTGGGCCCATAATAAGTTGTCCCAACCCAAGACCGATGAGACAAGCGGTTAAACTTAGTTGGACTAACGATGCCCTGGTCCCAAAATCCTCTGTAATGGCGGGGAAAGATGGTAAGTACATATCGATCGTTAATGGACCTAATGCCGAGAAAGCACCTAATAGCAGGATTAGCCTCCAACGATTTCTGTAAATTGACTGATGCATGATCGGTTACTCCTATCCTTATTTTATATCTATAAAGTAATGTGAATTGACTTATGAACCAGAGAGAAGAAGACAAGACTATTTATCCTTTGACGTAAGGGTACCCGGTCAACTGCTATATCAGATTCCGGGAGCCCTCTTGTGTCTTATTTCTTCATTATAAAATTACATTCAGAACCAGAGCCAACACGAGTCCCATCAGGGAGAGGATCGTTTCCATCACGGTCCAGGATTTCAGCGTCTGGGCTACCGTCATGTTAAAGAATTCTTTTACCATCCAGAAGCCGGCATCGTTCACGTGAGACAGTACGATGGAGCCTGCCCCGGTAGCGAGCACTACAAGCTTCACGTTGGCACCAGGCGTCATAGCAAGCACAGGAGCGACAATTCCTGCGGCCGTCGTCATGGCTACGGTGGCGGAACCGGTTGCAACCCGAATGAGTGCGGCCACAAGCCACGCGAACAGGATGACATTGATATTTGCACCGGTTGCAATTTCGGCAATGGCATTGCCGACACCACTGTTGATCAGAACCTGCTTGAATGCACCGCCCGCACCAATGATCAGAATGATCGTAGCGATCGGAGCAAGACATTCGCTGGTGAAGCGGGAAAGATCATGTTTATTAAAGCCGCGTGCGAATCCCAGCGAGAAGAAGGAGAAGACTGCAGCTATGAGCAAGGCAATGATTTCATGACCGATAAATTTACAGAACACGGATATAAAGCTGGTGGTTCCGGATCGATAATATCGGCTGCGGAACCGATAAGCATCAGAATGACCGGCAGTAAAATGGTAAACAAAGTGATGCCGAAGCCGGGCAAACCTCGCTCTGCTTTGCTTGAAAACTGTTCGGCAAGCTCTTCGGGTGGTTCGGTTCGGATTCGTTTGCCGATGAATTTGCCGAACACCGGACCGGCCAGTATCGCTGCAGGGATCCCGACCAGGAACGAGTAGAAAATCGTCATGCCAAGGTCCGCATCATAAGCTTCAATGGCAATCATCGGAGCGGGGTGAGGAGGCACCAGCCCGTGGACGGTGGACAATCCAGCCAAAATCGGAATGCCGATGTGCAGCAGGGACATTTTCGTTTTGCGTGCAACCGTAAACACAATAGGAATCAACAGGATGACGCCCACCTCGAAAAATACGGGAATACCGACGATAAAGCCGACAATCATCATGGCCCAGTGGACGCGCTTTTCGCCGAAGCGATCAATGAGGGTGGTCGCGATTTGCTCGGCGCCGCCGGATTCGGCCATCATTTTCCCGAGCATGGTACCAAGGGCGATCACGATGGCAATCGTTCCAAGCGTTCCCCCTAGGCCGCCGGTTATTGAAGTAATAACATCCGCAGGCTGCATGCCCGTCAATAGACCAAGGATCAGAGCGGAGATCAGTAGGGTTCCATTTATATTTGGAAATCAGCACGATCAGGAATACGATCGTCAGCAGAGTCCAGATCATTAAGGTAGCATTATGACTGAGACCGAATAGTGAATTCATATCTTGCTTCCTCCTAAAGATTACACATTTAAAATTGGTAAGTGGTTAATAATCCGGAGCCCAGAAAACATCGAGTAGTAGGATTGCCTTCAACGATCTGCAAATTGACTGTTGCATGATCGGTTATCGAAGTAGTTCAAGAAAACATAAGAAAATCAATCCTCGTGGAGATGAATGAATTGCCTTACCCCTTCAATGACATATTCATGATCTAAGATGCCGGAAGTGCTAGCGACTGTTATTGAACGAACCATACCGACATTTTTTATACACAGAGGAAGTGAACCGCCAAGTACTTGGGATTCTAAAGGGGAGATAAGCCAATTGACTTCGCTGGCGATTTCCTTAGGTGAGAAACGTGCTGCAATGAAGGCAGAGCTCTTGTTGTAATGATCAACGATCATTTTTTTTCTATATAGCCATTGGATATATTCTTTAGAAGTACCATCCATTAGAAAATTGAAAATGGGGACATTGTTTCGTTCGATTAAAATTCCAACAGGAACGTTCTGTGCTTTAGCATGATTAATAATAATCAGTCCCAATTCCAGGGCATTATCATTTGTGAAGTCTGGTAAGATAAGTTCTGTTTCCAACTGTTCAATGTTCATAGTGATCCACTCCCGAAAGGGTTAATATTGTAATACTGATACAAGAAGCGAAAATTTAATTTAAGCATACTGAAAGCACAGGAAATAACCAAAAGTGATTTAAATGTTTCTAATATAGAAACAAGCAAGTATGAATAAAAAGGGAATAGAGTTCCTCCCATTAAAGAACTAGGCTATTCGTCGCTAAGCACAAAACCAAAAAAGCCTCCCTGAAAGGTGAAAGGGGAGGCTCTTTTTTGAGCTGAAAAAATTCGATATGCAGTTCAGGCCATGAACCAGTTTAACTGATGTAGTTCAATCTACGTACTCTCTGGGGGCTATCTCACCATGATAAGATGAATGCGCGGACTGAATTTGTGGAGTTGAGCAGGTCAAAGTAGAGCGGAAATCTGTGCACTGCATTCCTTCAATTTTTTACTAACCGCACGGTCTCTCTTTCGGCTTAATCGTGCGGCAGGGCCGGATATAGCCAATGCTGCAATCACTTTACCATTATAAAATATTGGTGCAGCAACACAGCGTAAACCCACTTCTGTTTCTTCATCATCAATGGCGTATCCTTGTTGTTGGATTACGTTTAGATGCTCTTTTAATAAATGGTTGTCGTCAAAGGTATGCTTTGTTGCTTTGTGCTGGGTAAGGTGTATAAGCATTTTTTTTAGTTGTTCATCACTTAGGTGTGCCAGGATAACTTTCCCAAAGGCACTTAGATGGGCATAAGCGGAATCACCTACACGTGTATGGCTACGGATGGCATGATTGCCCTCCACCACTTGTACTGTCATGACTTTCATTCCATCTAAAATCCCGATATATGCGGTTTCGCCAAGTTCCTGTGCTAATTGATGCAGGGATGGAACGACTAGCCAATTAAGCCGAGTGTTAGCAGACGATGAATGGTGCCCCTTTAATTCAGAGGCTTTGTACGTATGACCTTCTTTTTGAATAAAACCTGTCATTTCCAGCGTATATAGCAGACGAAAGGTTGTAGATTTGTTAAGGTTAAACCGGTGCATGATCTCAGTCAGTCTCATGGGTTCACCTTGCTGCAACGCGTCAAGAATGAGCAGTCCTTTTTTTAGGGTTGAAACCTCATATTGATCCATTGATTCACCTCTAAGCATTTTATTAATGTTGCCTTCAGGATTATCATTTTGATTCCAGGTTTGCTGGAGGCATACTTCTTAACGACAATCAAATATATTTCAATTTAATTATTGACATATTAAATAAAAACCTTTGCATTTTCCATTTTAGCTTGTATAAAGTGAAATTGTACAGGCTCGGTTTTTGGCAAGAGGACCTTCCTTGATTACAATGAATTTGTTTATTGTTGAAGGATTGTTCTTGGATAAGAACAAGATCAGTAACCACTGAAAATTATCCTGTTTCAGTTTCTATACCAATTTACCATTCCTTCCCCGAATAAGACCTCTTTGGAGAAGGATATATTTTGATTAATCATTGATTTTATCGGATTATTTGTCCACATAAGGTCTGATGCTGAACATCTTCACGCATTTTCGACTTGGAGATACCTGCTCATTAATGCACTGATTAGTCGTAATTTTGTTACATTGAAAAGAACTAAATGGAGCGAGTATGAAAAGAAAAAAAGAGGGTAAGGGCTTTTCGCCCAACCCTCTTATCTATTTTAAAGTGGCTATGGCTTAGCCACGACCACTCATTTGCCTTTCAGAAACAGACGGATGCCCTCAACTGCATAAGCATGATCCAACTCGCCGGTTAATCCACCGACCGTAACAGATCCCACTACGCCAACACCTTTAACACGAATGGGAATAGAACCGCCCACCGCTTGATACTCTGCAGTTGAAAGCAGAGAATGTTCTGCATGAGAAGCACCACTT
The DNA here is from genome assembly GCF_018613005.1 of Paenibacillus sp. ISL-20. Taxonomy (NCBI): domain Bacteria; kingdom Bacillati; phylum Bacillota; class Bacilli; order Caryophanales; family Paenibacillaceae; genus Paenibacillus; species Paenibacillus sp. ISL-20. The sequence goes on along the minus strand of NZ_JAGGRD010000003.1, from coordinate 133,232 downwards.
TGGATAAAGCGCTCCTCAATGTAGGCAGAACTGCGGTTATAGTGATCGACAACCCGTTTTTTGCGGAACAACCATACGTAGTTCTCTTCCGAAGTGCCATCCATCAAATGCGTAAACACAGGAACTCGGTTACGTTCAATATGCACGGCCACTGCAACATTGTTTTCTTGGGCATACTGCACGATTAGATTGCCAATAGTAAGTGCATCTTGATGGCTAAAACTTGTGAATTCCAATTCTTTCTCCAAAAGGTCTAGTGTATTCAAATCCATTTATCCTCTCTCCTCAACAAAAAGTTTTTGTTTCTTATCCATTCTGTAATTTATAGCTGCCAGTAAAAAGGCGAATCCCGCCATAATTGCACCGATCCAAGCCGTGTCCATAATTTGCAAATGGTCTACCGCAAGCGCACCCAATGTTGAACCAGCTGCTATCCCAATATTAAATGCAGATATATTTAATGCAGAAGCGACATCCTTAGCAGATGGTACCAGCTTTTCTGCAAGCATTAGAATGTAAGCCTGTACTCCAGAAGACATCATAAATGCGAACAAGCCCATTAAAATGAGGGACAAAATGGTGAGGGACTTGTTGGGCAATAGCCAAATTTGCAATAGCAGGGCAATGCCCTGAAACAGGAATACGAATCGAAGCGTCTTTACAGGATGCCCATTTGCTAATTTTCCCCCGATAATATTCCCAATCGCCACTGCAACACCGTAAACCAGCAGCAGCCATGAAATAGACGAAGCAGAGTACCCGCTTATCTCTTCAAGGATAGGAGAGATATACGTAAACAAGGCGAAAGTTCCGCCGAAACCCAGTACCGTCATTAGCAGAGCAGAGATGATCCGAGGGTTGGCTATCAAACTTCCAACATCCCTCAAGCTCGGTGAGTGCATCGAACGCGGGATTTTTTCAACGGCTACAAGACTGACCAACAAAGCTACTAAGCCTAATACAGCGACTACAGCAAATGACATCCGCCAACCAAATTGCTGTCCGATATAGGTTCCAAGGGGAACTCCAAGAATGGTCGCTACGGTTAACCCGGTGAACATGATGGAGATGGCGGTACCTTTTTTGTTAGCCGGGACCATATCTGCGGCCACTGTAGCTGCAACTGCGAAAAATACACCATGAGCAACAGCTGTAATGATTCTAGACAAGAGCAAGATAGAATAGGTAGAAGCTACAGCTGCTAGAGCATTCCCTGCAGTAAACACGATCATGAGGAACACCAAGTATCCTTTTTTAGGCAATTTCCCGGTTAGAACAACAATGATCGGGGTTCCAATAGCAAGAGCCACTGCATACCCAGACACCAGTGTCCCAGCTTGCGTTACCGATATGCCAAGATCTGTGGCTACTTCTTGCAGAATCCCAACAATAACAAATTCCGTCGTTCCAATGGCAAAAGCACTTAGCGCAAGTGACATTAGAGCAATGAAGATTTTTGAATTCATACTTTCACCTCCTTTATGTAGGCTAATATTAAGTGAGAAATCAACAAAGTTCAAATAAAGAGAATAAGTTTCTATAATTGAAACTTTGAAGAGGGCATAATGCCAACATGAGGAACGAATGTCTTAAATAAAACAATAAAACACTCTGAAATAAGTGTTTTGCAATTATGATTCCATATTCTGCAAATGATACACGACCTCAGTATCGATTATTGTTTCGATATTTTTTCGGTATGTTAGAAAATGCTCTGTGTTTACATGTAAAATTATAGAATTTTCATCAACCCACGATTCATAAAAGACAAATGTACCTTTCTCTTCGAGCGATTGATGGAGCTTATACTCCATGCAGCCTTTTTCTGCGCGCGACGGTTCAATAAGTTTAAGTAATTCTTCGCGTAGATGATTTTCATGTCCTGGTATTGCTTTTAGAATTGCACAAATTGTAATGACACTCATAAAGTACACCTCTTCATAAAATTTAGTTAAGCTAATGGTTCCATTAATTAGTAATGGGAATTATTATTTCCCTTCGCTCAAGTTATATGCAGATACTAAACAAGTACGCTTGGGGCGCAGGGGATATTGATGATGTTTATATGAACCAGATAAGCAAACGACCATAAGGGAACCGACTAATCCGATATTTTTTATGCACTGTGTTCCTCCAATTGTTTGGATTGAAAAGGATGATACATATTTTTAGGGGGTATGTTGTATCATGGTCAACTATCTGTTTTTTTTATATAGCCAGTTGAGCATCTCTTTAGCACCTCCTACGAATGGATAAGAGAAGAGGGAAATTGGGTTTCTTTTCGATATGAACAGAAACAGAGGTTTTCTGTGTTGTAGCACGTTATTAATCAGTCCTAACATCGTGGCATCTTCACATTATTCCGGAATGGCACAGTACTCATACCAAATATTCAATCGTTCATAATGAATCACTCCTAACGAGGTATTGTTTTGTTGCAGAGATGATGAAAAATGTAGGCAGTATGGCCTCATCATAGGTAAAACAAAATAGAATTTCAAAAGAAGTTAGAAAGTTTCTAATAAAGAAACGCATTTAAGTTTCTTTCTATATTTGATGAGTCTTTTCAGTCAATTCCATCCAAATGGATAGGCACTTAAAAGGAACTATAGAACAAAAAAGTACGTACTTAACAAAGTGAGAATATTGATTATACAATTACTCCGGTTTTCGAATGATTACTTATCAGACAGAGGTGGAGAAACAAAGATGTTTAATAAGACAGGACAGTAAAATCTTATCTTCAACCTCATGATCGTGACTAGGGAGTGTTATCGTGTGAAGGGAATTGGAATCGAAGAATACGGAGATATTTCAAAACTAAAGATTGTTGAAGTTCCAGATCATAAACTAAGACCGGATGAAGTTCGGGTTGCTATTCGGGCCAGCGGTGTTAATCCTGTGGACTGGAAGATACGCGAAGGCTGGTTGCAACGGAGCTTCTCATATGATTTTCCTTTGATTTTAGGGTGGGATGGGGCCGGAAAAATTATTGAAGTGGGGGAAAAAGTAAGTACACTTCGAGTTGGAGATGATGTTTACTTCAGGCCGGAAATTGAGAAACAAGGTACATATGCGAACCAAATAATTGTGCCGGCATGCTACGTTTCTTTGATGCCTGAGGGATTGTCATATGCCGAAGCGGCTGCTTTACCTCTTGTATCTCTGACGGCTTTGCAAGCGTTAGTGGAATTTGGTCAAGTCATTGAAGGACAAAAGGTTCTCTTGTTAGGAGGCAGCGGTGGAATCGGCACGACAGCAATCCAGATCGCAAAAGCATTAGGTGCTCACGTGACGACAACAACAAGTTCGTCAAATGTAGACTTCGTACGCGCATTAGGTGCGGATGAGGTAATTTCATATGATCGTCCGACGATTCCATACCATGACTGTTTCGATTTTGTTCTGGATACATTAGGTGGAAAAGCTTATATGGATGCGATAGCTTGGTTAAAACCATATGGGAAGTTGGCTACTATTTTTGGCGGACCAGATGATCCCAGGCCTATATCGACCTTGTCCGATGAGAAGAAATTGAAAATTGAGTATGTATTTACTCGGCCGGATGCTGCCAACCTTAATCATATTGCTCAGTTGGTACAAATGGGTAAACTCAAACCGATCGTTAGCGAAATGTATCCTCTGTCGGTTAAGGGCGTCCAGCGTGCACATCTTTCTAATCAAAGTGGCAGGACAAAAGGGAAGATAGTTTTGGTCAACAATTAACTTAATGAATCATAAATCTTGGTTAGGTCCTGAATAATACCTCACTCTACCTCTTTATGTAAAACATCCTAAACTTGAAAATTATGCCGAAACATCGAAAAAGCACCCAGGTATTGGTATATCCGGGTGCTTTTTGTTCATCCGATTTTGTGAGGTGGAAAGTGTGGCAATACGTATTCTCCTAGTTCTTGTATCACTTCATCAGCCGGACGCTGACTATCAAAAAGAGCGAAGAAAAGGTGATTTACACCAATTTTTTTATAGAGTTCAAGCAATCCTAACAACTCATTACGCCCAATTCGAAAACCAAGACGAATCGGTGTAGCCTTTTCATGTGGGTCTTCTGCTAAGTCGAGATGCATCGGCATGGAAAATGGACGGAATTGAGTATGATTTTGACGTGCGGCTGACTCTCGCCATGCGTTTATCGCTTCTGACTGTTGGAATGGACCCTGTGGGTAGTACATCCATCCATCCCCATGTTGGCCAAGCCATTCGATATCTTGTTGTGCAAATCCCGTTATCATAGTAGGTATTTTTTGTTTTAGCTTGGGAACGAGAGTCGACTGTATAATTTGACCATAACGTAAATCGATGAGTGGATAATTATCATAAAGAACCTCTTCTAAAAAGGATAATGTTTCTTGAAACTGAATGCCTCGGCTCGGATGATCAACTCCAAGTCCCCTAAAGTCTGCTCGTCTGTCTCCAGAAGAGACCCCCATAATGAGCCTTTCGGGAAATAGTGTTTCGATAGTAGCCACTTCTTTCGCCAGTCTAAGCGGATGCCGAAGAGGAAGTACAAGCGCAGATGTTCCAATTCCTATTTTTTTTGTCTGACTTAGTAAATGTGTAGCGTAAATTAGAATATCGTAAATCTGGCCAACAGCTGGATCTCCAAAATTGGGATCTTCCAGAATTACGTCTCTGAGCCATAGTGTGGTAAAACCGTATGATTCAGCAGTCAGTGCTAACTGAAGATCATTATTCATGTTTGGAGTATTCATCTGATAGTTTTCGAGCGGAATATGGAGACCTAGCGTTAACTCACCTTCTCTATACATTCTTTGGTAAGTCTTATGATGCTCAAACATGTTAATTTCCCCCTTACATTAATTTCGTTCAAGTTTTGCAGAAATGCCTGTGAGTATAATCGCGATGACAACCATTAATGCGCCAATCCATGGTGTATGAACTAGGCCAATGGTGTCTATAACAACCCCACCGACTATCGAGCCAACAGCAATACCAATGTTAAATGCAGCAATATTTATTGCGGAAGCAACATCGACCGCCGAAGGCACATACTTCTCGGCGAGCTGGACGACGTATAATTGAAGACCAGGCACATTCATAAAGGCAAAGAGGCCCATTAAAATCACACCGATTACACCTGCCGCCTTATAAGGAGCGAGGAACGATAAAAGTATTAGCACGGAAGCTTGAACAATAAACATCCAGAATAGAGCTCTTATGGGGTTTTTGTTTGCCAATTTTCCACCAACAGAATTACCAAATGCAACGGCGATACCATAGGCTATCAGAAGTAAATTAATTACACCATTGCTTAGTCCGGTTACATCGTGCAGAAGTGGAGTTAAATAAGTGAAAGCAACAAATGTTCCTCCATAGCCGAGTGCTGTAATAAGAAAGCCTAGCAGTAAGCGGCCGTTTGTAAGAAGTCTGATCATATCTGAGAACTTGGCCGGTGGAGATTGTTTTAGGTTTTTAGGGATAAGAACTGCGCTGGAAATGATAGCAATAATCCCTAATAAGGCAACACCCCAAAAAGTCGCTCTCCATCCAAAAGCCTGTCCAATAAATGTACCTAGAGGAACACCGGTAACGATTGCGATAGTAAGCCCTGTGAACATCAGGGCAATGGCACTGCCCTTCTTTTCTGGGGATACTAATTGAACAGCGATGGTTGCACCTATAGAGAAAAATACGCCATGAGAAAAAGCTGTTATGAAACGCGCCACAAGTAGTATCTCAAATGACGGTGAAATTGCGGCGACTACATTTCCGATAATGAAAACAACCATCAGCGCCATAAGCAAAGATTTGCGGCTCATGCGATTGGTGAGCGCGGTAAGGATAGGTGCTCCTACCGCAACTCCGATAGCATAACCTGAAATTAAAAGGCCAACTAATGTGATACTGATATTTAAATCTTCGGCGATGGATGCAAGTAATCCAACAGGAACAAACTCGGTTGTTCCAATACCGAAAGCACTAATTGCAAGGGCGAGTAGCGCCAATGCACCTCTCTTTTGTACCGCATTACGTTGAGAATCTGAATTTGCATTAGTATGACTCATGTTTTCCTCCTAGTTTTTTTTAAACAGATCTAAACTTTACTCTCTGTTCATGAGTGCTATTGTAATGCCACAAGTATGTTATTGATAAGTACGTACTTTTTAGTGATATAGGCACCGAAAAGTACCTTCAGCTTGGTGAGATACATCGAGCATTAACACATGCAAGAACTCGTTAGCAGGAACTATTTCTTTTAGTCCTTGTATGTCAATTCAATCAGTAAGGGAAGTACTCTCTTTGCTAACGGGGCCTAGTGGCAGTCTTGAATCTGAGTTCTTTTTAATGTTAAAAGCCATCCCAGGTGTCGAAATTTCGATGTGGGATGGCTTTCATTTTTACTTAATCTATTCAGTATGTCATTTGCGCCAGCATAAGGTATTCATTTGCACCTTATGGGTTTTCAATGCCTTCCGCTTTTTTTAAAAGGCGATAATCACGTGGAGGGATTCCTGCAATTTTCTTAAACATTTTTGAAAAAGTGAATGTATCCAAATACCCGATGGATTGCGCAATAATGGAAAGATTGTGATTGGTATGCTCGAGCAGCCGCTTTGCTTCTTTGATTTTTAGCTGTTGCAAATACTTCGCAGGAGGGACACCAAATTCCTGATGAAATCTCCGAGTGAAATGCGCTCGGGTTACATGAAGATAGTCTGCAATTTGCTCCACGTTCAAGTGGTCCATATAGTGCCTCTGCATGTATTCCCTTCCGAGATGCAGCCAGTAATCGGAACAAACGATATTACGTGAAGCATCCGAGGTGCGAGCGGAGAGTTCCTCAATAATTTTGTGGAAAACAATCAAACGTGATAAATCGAAGTCGCTCTGGTCCGCTTGATTCGCAAGTTCAAACAAGCTCTGAATATGGTTCAATACATCGTCACGGAGGGCATTTTCGATATAAGGTGTACAGGATTTGATCCCCATTTGTTCCAGTATCCGAAGCGCCTGAGGGCCCTCAAAAGCAATCCATACCTTCTGAAGAGGATGGTCTTTGTCGACGTGATATTCGTGAACAATTTGCGGAAATAAACAGAACATGTCGGACTTGCGAAGGGCAAATTTCTTTTGCTTGTAAATGAATTCACCTTGTCCCTCAAGGACAAAAATCATGTAATAATAGGGAACAATTTTGGGTCCAATCTGTGAATTAGCTTTTGACTCATCCTTCCCCATGCTTACAGGCCAGACAGCACTGGATTGTTCAAACTCCGTTATTTTGAAGTAGTAATTTTTTGGGGGAATAGGGAGCCCATCTCTATTTGACATCGCACAGTCCTTCCTTTCCACGTATTAAGCCAATAATCTAGTTTGGAGAATAAATAAGAACTGGTTTACATTTTGACATGTTCGAAAATGTGAAGGCTAGGCACAAAGACAGCTAGCTGTTTTTCGTTAAAATAATTGATCACATAATGACATGGACTACAAAGGAGCTGCGTTGTTAACATAAATTCATTAAATCCGATAAGTTTAATCATAGTATAAAGAATAGAAGAATCGATTAAAAGGAGGAATATTACTTGCCTACATTGCAGCATTGGTTTGCAACAACAGAAGAAGAAGTTCACAGGCTAGAGGCTATCGGCGCGATTGCTGATCGTCATGCGGCTGGGGCAAAAAAATCGGATGATACCAATCAATTGAATATCGATCTGATTGATGATCTAAAGAAAGCGGGCTATCACACCAACGCTGTTCCAAAAGAATTTGGCGGGCAGGGAGCCTCGCTCAGGGAGATTTTACTATATCAGGAGAGGATTGCTCAGGTGGATGCGGCCGCTGCACTTGCAATAGGTTGGCATCAGATTACAATGCATGATCTCTCATACAATCAGCTATGGGGTCCAAATACCTTCAGAGAGCTATGCCGATCTGTAGTCGAGTGCGGGGCACTTATTAATCGGGCAGATTCCGAAGCCGCAACAGGCAGCCCGACCAGAGGAGGCAAACCACAGACGACTGCTGAGCAGGCAGGAGAGGGGTTCGTACTTAACGGAAGAAAAGCATTCACTTCGCTATCAACCGCATTAAGTTATGTGATTGTATCGGCATCGGATGAAGAAACCGGTAGTATATCGGATTTTCTTATCCCAATAAATACGGAAGGTGTTCGGATTGACCCTACCTGGAACATGATCGGTATGAGGGGAACGGCAAGCCATGACTTAGTGCTGGATGATGTTCGTCTTCCGGCCAGTGCAAGGGTTATTAAGGGAATACCAGGTAAGCCTAAGGGGCCTCTTAACTTTACACTACTGCATATTCCTGCCTGTTATTTAGGGATCGCGATTGCCGCGAGCAAGGAAGCGGTCTCCTTTGCTTCTCGATATCAGCCAAACAGCCTTAATCATCCGATTATTCAACTCCCACATATCCGGCAGAAAATAGGCCAGATTGAGCTGGAATTATCTGCGGCTAGACACTACCTGTATAGCGTAGCCGACCGTTGGGATAGACAAACGGAATTCAGTCCAGAAGAACGTCGCTTTGTTAGTCCAGACATTGCTGCAGTTAAAGTTTTTGTTATACAGAACGCCCTATCGGTAGTGGATAAGGCGATGCGGGTGGTCGGTGTACATAGTTTAGCACAAGACCATCTTTTACAGAGATTGTATCGTGATGTTCGATTTGGACTTCATAACCCTATGGCAGAGGACCACACACTTGAAATGCTGGCTGCTCGTGCTATTGAGGATATAAATGAGTGAAATACATTGCATGTCAATTTAAATTCATATTGGAGATAAGGAGAATTAAACTATGAAAGTAATTAAGAGAAGGAGCTTTATCACTACTCTGCTTTTTGTCTCAATTTTTATAATGATGATGCTAACCGCGTGCGGAAGCAATACGACAAATAGTAAAGCTGTCGATGCTGCTGTAGATATTAAAGGAGAAAGTAAAGCAGAAACGTCAAGGGTAGAAAAAATAAAGGTAGCCTACGCACAAGCGGGAAGACCCATCACCTATGTAGACGAAAGTGGGAAAGCCACCGGCTATGATGTGTAAGTATTCAAGCTTATTGATGAGCTACTTCCTGAATACGAATTTGAGTTTATCCCTACAACAGATGACGATTTGTTGATCGGGGTTGAAAGGGGTAAATACCATGTTGGATTAAAAAATGTGTTTTTTACGGAGGCAAGAGCTGAGAAATATCTTTATCCAAAAGAGTATTTGGGAGCAAGCATGTCTGGCCTAATTATTCGCAAAGAAGATGAAGGGAACGTTCACGATTTATCAGATATCGCCAAGTTGAATAAAAAACTTTTGCCTATTGCGCCGCAGGACGCCCAGTATGCGATTGTGCAGACCTATAACAAGGCTAATCCAGACAAACAGATAACAATAGAAGCGTCTGAATCCTTTTCAGTACAGGATGGAATCTTATTGGTCGCTGAAGAGAAATACGATGCGTGGCTTGTTATTAAACCTGTCTATGATTCGCTTATAGTGGCAGAGGATGGAGCGTATCACAACTTAGCTGATCAATTGGCTTGGACTACGTTTACAGCAACCAAAACTTGGCCTTTATTCAATAAGAATCAACAGGAATTGGCGGATGCTTACGATACGGTCATTAAACAATTGAAAGCAGATGGTAAGACGAAGGAGCTGCTGATGAAATTTGTTGGGGAGGATACTTTCAGTTTACTTAGCGAATAACGAGGTAGTGAGGTGTACAAGTGAAGGAATTTGATGTAGATTTTATTTTTCGATATTGGCCACAAATCTTACCGTATTTAATAGTTACTTTCTTCGTTGTTGCGGCTTCGGTATTATTAGGTCTCTTACTTGGTTTTCTGCTTGCTGCTGCAAAATTAGGTAGGAATAGTCTAGGGAAATTGCTGGCGAATGGATACACCACAATTCTAAGATGCACACCGTCCGTAGTTTTATTATTTGTTGTTTATTATGGATTACCGGCTCTTCTCCTCGAATTATTTGCTGTTGATATTAACGACATCTACAAAGGGATTTTTGTCATTGTTACACTCTCTCTCTTATTCGCCGCTACCATGTCGGAGGTTATGAGATCGGCTTACCAATCGATTGACAAAGGCCAATACGAGGCGGCAGTTTGTGTAGGTTTAACTCCAGCACAAGCATTCAGACGAATCGTACTTCCCCAATGCTTTTATGTGGCACTTCCTAATTTCGGCAATGCAATTATTGCCCTTACGAAGGAAGGTGCACTGGCATTTACGATTGGATTTATAGACATAACAGGAAAAGCGAATTTGATTGTATCGTTAAATATGGGAGCTCACTCGCGTGAAATTTATTTAGGGCTTGCTATTATGTATTGGATGATTTCATTTGGATTAGAAAAACTACTTAAAAAAATGGAGAAATGGTTTGGAAAAGGCCGGAGAGTGGTCGGTTCTTACTAGAATTTCAGGTGGAGGAAAGACATTATGGAACTCGACTGGGAATTTTTTATTAAAACATTCTTTGTCTGTCTGAGAGCCGTTCCGGTAGCCTTAAACATTGTGGCAGTCACCTTGATCATTTCTTTACCTGTTGGCTTCTTATTTGCCTTTTTAAGAATTAAAGGCAATATAACAGTGAAAAGATTGATATCCATGTATGTGTCGGTTATTCGAGGAACACCTATCGTGGTGCAAATTCTGGTACTGTATAGTATGTTGCCAAGTCTGCTCGCAGTCTTTTTTGAGAGAATCAATAGTCCTCTCAATGTATATGATGTAAATCCGATTTATTATGCCTATACCGTATTCTCACTTTATACGATTGCTATTCTTTCTGAAGTCTTTCGTTCGGCGCTGCTGACCGTTCCAAAGGATCAGCTCGATGCGGCGGAATCAATCGGACTCACAACCGTTCAGGCTTATCGGAGAATCATTATTCCGCAGGCGATGGTAGCGGCATTACCTAACATTTGCAACGCAACAGTCAATTTGATTAAAGCCTCATCACTTGCATTTCTTATGACTGTAAAGGAAATTACAGCAGTCGCCAAAATAGAGGCTGCCTTCGGCTACAATTACATTGAAGCTTATCTGGTTATTTGGGTGATCTATATCTTGATATGTATTGTGGTCGAACAAATATTCAAAATACTTGAGAACCGCCTCAAAATTTATAAATCAGCAGCATAAGGAGACTTGCTACGATGATAGAAGTGAAAAATGTGCACAAGTCTTTTGGGGCGAATGAAATATTAAAAGGCGTTAGCTTAAATGTGGAAAAGGGAGATGTAGTCGTCATCCTTGGACCGAGCGGTTCTGGAAAAACAACACTGCTTAGATGCATCAACTTTTTGGAACGGGCTAGTCAAGGAGAGCTAACGTTTAATGGAATAAACTATTCGCTTGCTAAAGCAACAAAAAAGGAAGTACTTGATATACGTAAGAAAACCGCATTTGTTTTTCAAAACTATAATTTGTTCCACAACAAAACGGCGTTGGAGAATGTTACGGAAGGTCTGATTATTGGCAGAAAAGTGCCCAAGAAAGAAGCAGTGGAGATCGGGAAAAAGGCGCTGGACAAGGTGGGTTTGACTGAAAAATACGACGCGTTTCCTTCGCAGCTATCTGGAGGACAGCAGCAGCGTGTTGGCATTGCACGCGCAATCGCCGTTAATCCCGAAGTGATATTATTTGATGAACCTACCTCTGCATTGGACCCGGAATTGGTTGGGGAAGTGCTGCAGGTCATGAAAAATCTAGCGAAGGAAGGCACAACGATGGTTGTTGTCTCGCACGAAATGGCTTTTGCTGAAGAAGTAGGAACCAAGGTTTTATTTATGGATGCCGGCGTCGTTGTTGAGGAAGGGTCCGCGAAGGATATATTCAGCCATCCAAAGGAACAAAGAACGAGACAATTTTTAAGTAGGATTTTGAAAAATCATGATTACACGATTTAGGCCTGCAGCTTTCGCTGCAAGGCCTTTTATTGTTTGTTAGAAATCGTTAGTGCAAAAAGAAATTAAGGCCACCGATTTGGCAGCTTTATTGTTAACCAAAGAAGATTAAACATGTACCTGTAGGTAGGAAGTTTCTGGGGTTTTATCTTTAATAAGTTTCACATAGTGAACTTTTTCAATTACTTTTGTTTTACAGATTAAGCAGCTTATATAATAAGGACGTATCATGAATGAAGGGATGTAACGAGTTAGTGTGATTCCTGACCCAATCCTTGCTGAAAAAACGATAGGGATGGGGGAGTATTAGATGAAAGTATTTATAACAGGAGCTTCAGGCTATATCGGTGGATCAGTTGCAAAGACTTTGGTCGATACAGGACACACCGTATACGGCCTGGTCCGCAATCAGGGAAAAGTGGCCCACTTCAACAACTTGATATAGAGCCTGTTCTAGTAACCCTGGATGATGCGGATCTTTTAAGAGGAAATCCTCAAGAGCTATAGATCTGTTAGAGATTCCTTTCGCCCACTCCTACTCGATTTGATCCCCAATAGCTTAATTCAAAATTAAATTAAAACCGTTCTGAATGAAATACAGATCAGGATGTGCGATATTTTGCGTTGTCAGATTGTTAAATGTTGCCGACCCATTGCCCGTATATGTGTAAATCGCCGCACCTGGATGAGGATTCGAGAATCTTGAGGATGTAATCCCGTCAAGCCCCGTACCGTCAATATGGATGTTATTAAATACGATGTTCTGAAAACCGCCGCCATAACCAAGCTGAACGGCACTGCGCTGGGTGTTCAGGATATCGATGTTGGTAAACGTGACATTGCGGATCGCATCATTCGATGCTTCCAGATCGATTGCGCCGCGCTCCCCATCGTACAGGTCTTTACTGGTTCCACTCCCAATGATCGTTGTATCGGAGAACAGAATGCCGGTATTGTTCTGGAAATGGTACCCCGGGAACACGGTATTCATTCGAATACCGGAACCGCCCACGGTGTCAACAATCAGGTTGTGAGTAGCCTTATGACCGCTTCCCCCAAAAAATGCGATGGCTGCTGCACGCCAATTATTTTCGATGGTGTTATAGGAGAAGGTGTTGTTAACGCCCGCAGGTGCGCCATTCACGTTACTCGTCCATACGGCGAGACCATCGTCTCCGTTATTTCGAATGCTGCTGTTGCGGACAGTTGAATGGCTGGTTCCTTGGGCAAAATTGACCCCGTCCGCGAGATTATTGCGGATTCTGCTGTTTTCAATGATCAGACCCTCCGCGATAATGGCTGGGGTATGCGCATAATCGCCTACCCAGAATCCACACTCAAAATGCTCGACCCACACATTGTGAATTTTGGAGTTGGTGCCGAAGTTATCCATAAATCCCTTGTAGATTGCATTTTGATTATAACGTGACCGCAGATTTGAGTTGAGGTAGATATGGCTGAAATCAAGCTGGCCCGTGATCCGAAGCGAGATCCCGCCAGAAGCGGCATTCGGGTTGGTAAATTGAATATTTGTATGCCAGATGCCTGCACCCATGATCTTGATGTCATCAATCATATTCCCAACCGAACCGATCTTCCACATGTTGCCCAGATGGAATGTCCCTTCAGGAATGTATAAGGTTTTGCCGGTTGAAGCCGCTGCCTGCACAGCAGCTTCAAACGCTGATAGGTCATCTTGGCCGTCATTCGGGGTTGCACCGAAATCCGTTACGGATACCGAGTTTGCCGGACGGGCGATTGCCGCAGGGACCGGCTCGATTTCGATAAAATCAACGCCATATTCCAAGTTATCGGCATTGGACTTCTGAATACGAATTTGGTCTCCCGGCTGAAGCGGCGTATCCATCTTCCAGTGTACTTCATCGAACCGGAAGAGAGGGCGTCCTCCACCAGGCGCATCTGCAGGATGATCGCTGGAGAAATATTGCCAGCTGTAGTAGGAAGTCAATGGAATGGTCTTTTTCTTCGTGCCATTCACATAAACGTCGAGTGAGCCAGTCAATCCCATGCCGTCGGGTGAATCCGGCATCGTATAGCGCATGGTTACGCCAGCCCCGCCTTCACCAGGCCGAACCGTCCATTCCAGATTGGACCCGTTGGAAGGTAGCGCTACATAACGCTGGCCGGATGCTTCCGATGCTGTGAGCGCTTGATCGAAAGTCGGTGCCGACTTTAGCAGAGCCCCGCCACCGCGTAATGCATCATCCGTATCGTAACGGGTATATGGCATGCTGGCGCCGCGGGAGGAATATACCGTGAGATTGGCCTGGCTGACGTTGTTCTCCCGTTTAACGGGTAGTTCGTTTGCATCCGGTGCCACGGATGTTGTTAACGTGTAGCTGCCATTTGCCGCTGTCCATGTGCCCGGAATTTTGACAGCTGTGGAGGAGCCTGCAGCAAGCACGCCATCATAACTTCCGGTGAAGGTATGAATCGTTGAACCGGCCGGATTCTTCAGAGCGACGGATATCGCGTGAGATCCGCTTGCCGTGGCTTTGTTGCCCTGGTTCTTAAGATTTACGGTAAAGGATACTGCATTCCCTGCGACAGGAGTGGCGGGTGTCCATTGTACGGTTCCTATCAAATCAGAACTTGCGAGCGCATCAATAATCAGAGGGGATGGATGCGAATAGCTGTTGTTATCGTTATTCTGTTCTATGATTTCATTATCCTCATCGACCTTGGCACTGACGGAATAGGATCCAGCCGCCTTGATTCCGGCTTGGATCGTTACTGTGGTGGATGCTCCTGCCGCAAGCGGACCTACCGGGGATGAGCCTGCTTTGGAACCATTTAAGTAAAAATTGACCGTCGTAGCCCCAGCTTCCAAGTCCCCAATGTTTTTAACTGTAGCACTCAGTGTAATGTCATCGTTTTCATTCGGGGAAGCTGGAGTCCAAGACATATCCGTAATGGTCAGGTCTGGATTCTGTGCTGTTGTGCCGTAAACTTCGAATTCCGCAATCTGCCCTGCCGGTGCGGCGGAATTGGATATTATGTTCAATTGTAAACGTTTCACGGTCGCCGTTACCGGAATCGTTACGAAGTTGCCGGACGCGGGATTGAATGTATAAGACTGAGCCGATATCAAATTACTAAAATTGGTTGTGCTCTGGTCATGCCCGAGCACTTGTATGGTTTGGGTGCGTGTACTCCACGCTGGAGACGGATTCAGCTTCAGCACGATGGAGGTGATATCGTGATCGGTTCCCAAGTCGAGCGTTAAGGTACTTGGATTGTTTCCGCCTTCCCAGTAGGTTTGGATGTCGCTGTCGTTAGCATGGGTTGCTACATACGTGAAGGTGCTTGAGGAGGCGGTAATCGGTTTGCCGCTCGCGATATTGTTACCCGTTGGAGGTGTTGGCGGGGAAACCGATGGTCCATAAATTTCAAACTCAGACAGCTGCGCTGCCGGCCAAGTCGTGTTACTCGTTACGGTCAGGCGAACATATCGAGTGCTCGCTTCGTCAAAACGGATAGTCACCGAGTTTCCTGCTGTAGACGGGTTGAATTCATAATCGGCAGAATCCACGATATTTGAGAATGTTGAACCGTTCGAGCTGCCTTGTACCGTTAACGTTTGTGTCCGTGATTCCCAAGTGGCAGGTAGTTTAAGGACGATCCGGTTGATGCTGGTGTCATCACCGAGATCGACTTGAATCCACTGCGGAAAGGCTTGATTGGTGCTTTCCCAGTACGAACCTTGATTGCCATCGTTAACGTTAGCCGGCTCGTAGGTTGGGGATTGACCACTTGCTGTTACGGCTTTGCCGAGCGAGAGGTTTGGTTCGCCTGCGGCTGAAACTGGTGCGGGCGGCCCTGCGGCCGTGCATATGATAGATATCAGCATAGCCATGACAAGTGGCCATACCACGAGTTTGTTGCGCATGTTATTTTCCTCCTCCAAAGCGTTCACATACTTTCCCATAAAACATGAGCTAATCGGTGAAGATATCCCCCTTTCTTAATCCTATATCCCATTATAAAAATAGCGCCGCTTCGGAGATAAGATGTAATTCTACGGAAATCGTATGTGATCCCAGCATCTTTTGGAGTGAAAGCAGGATGAATCAGCCATACTTACATTATTAAGTGTTGAAAGCGGGGGGGAACCCGTGGAGAAAGTAATTCTGATCGCGGCAGACAATCAAGATCGGGTCCAGACCGTTATGGAGATTTTAAAACAAGCGGGCTATAGAGTTATGCATGCCATGAGTCATTCGGAAGTAGTTGCCGTTTTGCAGCGCTCAGGCGCAAACTTGCTGCTCATCGACAGCAGACTGCCGGGTATGAACCATTTTAATCTCGTGGAACGGCTGACGGGCAAAAAGGAACAGATCCCGATCATCGTCATCGGAAATGACGGTTCTGATGAAGCCATTCAGGCATTGGAGGCAGGTGCCCATGACTATATCCCTGATGACAGAGATACAAGGGAACTGTTGGCGAGGATTGCCAATTTGCTGAAACTTTTTCAGACAGGTCGCATGGAGCAGGAGGAAGTCATCCGAATCGGAGATCTGGTGATCGATCCTCTGAGCCGGAATGTATCCCGGGAAGAAGAAGCCATCGAGCTGACTCATCGCGAATATGATCTGCTGCTGTTTTTGGCTAGAAGGCAGGGACAAGTATGCACCCGTGAGGATATTTTAAAACAGGTGTGGGATTACGATTTTCATACGGGTACCAACGTGGTGGATGTCTATATTCTTCATCTAAGAGAGAAAATCGATAGAGGGCGCAAACAAAAGCTGCTGCGTACGATTCGGGGAACCGGATATAAACTGGTATCGCAGGAAGAAATCAATGCTGCAAGCAAAAAAGACCGCCTTCCGTGAGTGGAAGACGGTCTTTGATTTCATTCGTTAGTAACAAGTGGATTATTGAACTACAGCACGCGGCGGGCTTTCAGGTAAGTCTTGCTCCAGTTGCCTGACAGGCTGGAGATTGTTACGCCAGGCTTGCCGTAAGTGTGCAGAATTTTGTTGTTGCCCATATAAACGGCAACGTGTGTTACGTTTCTACCATTTGCGCGGCTTCCGCTCGAGAAGAATATCAAATCGCCGGCTTTCAGGTTCGATTTCGATACCGCTTTACCCACTTTGGATTGGGCAGCGGATGTACGCGGCAGGTTCACGCCGTATTTTTTAAAGATATGCTTCATAAAGGAAGAGCAGTCAAACACTCTTGTGGTGGACGTGGATGCTCCGAATTTATAAGGTGTACCCATATATTGTTTACCAAAGTTAACGACTTGAGATCCTTTGCTTACCGATGCTGCTTCTACAGGAGCCGGTGGTGCAACTGTAAGAACTGCTCCTGCACCCAAAGTTGCGCTCAAGCTGATTACTACGGCCTTCTTAATCCAATGCTGTCGATTCATGTTGTTATTACCTCCAAGCAGTTTTTGTTTTTTGCGATGAACCGAGTATATCAGATTTGAAACCGACTATATTTTGGATAATCGGCGCAAACCCTTGGGCCACATGAAATGAAAGCGAATTATTAAAATATCATTAAAAGTTACAAAATATTAAGAATTAGATGCAAACGATGACTTGAAAACGTGAAAAAACCCTTGATATACAAGGGTTTTTGACAATGATTTCGATTGTTAACATTGCTGCATCAAAGATGACAAAATAGTAATGGTTAGTGGTCTTTACTCTGAATAATAAGGAGCAGGCCGCCTTCGATCCGGACCGTCCCTTTGTCCTCGGCCAGCTTATTGCTAACTCCGAGAGACTGCCCTAATCGCAATGTGGCATCGTGAAGCGGGTACTCAAATCCTTCGAGATTGATCCCGGTAACTTCCGTAGTCAGCGGCAGTAGGGAGACATATGTAAACCCTTTGTTCTCAACTATGCAGCTGGAGCCCGTCAGGGTAATAAAATTGTTCTCATCTAATATAGAACACGGAATATGATGTTGGAGTCCACGAATCAGCATATGGATATTAGCCAGCGTGTGATCCAGGCGCGTTCCCGTAGCTCCTAGAATCAGGATGGATTCGGGGGAATGCTCCAGTGCCATTTCGAAGGCAAGCTCGGTGTCGGTCAAATTTTTATCGATCGGATCACAGTCGATTACCTTACCACTCATAGACCGTACTCGATCCATTTGGCCGGGCGGAATGGAGTCAAAATCTCCAACGGATAGGTGCGGCTTAATCCCATGTTCAATCAGGTAGAGGGCTCCGCGATCAGCCCCTATAATGAAGTCCCCGTTTTGAACCTCATCCAGGAAACGTGGTGACAACTCCCCACCTGTAAAGATCAGGACGCGAGTATGGCTCATTATATAAATTCCTCCTTTTTCGAGAGAATTGTCATTGTATTCTAGTATAGAGCAGTTTTCATGCTTGCACAATTTTAATAGGCACGGCTACAATGTAGTATGTAAATTGACGGGGGAGCGGGGGAACTGAATTTTGGACATGCATCTGTTTGACGTATTCAGTATCATTGGCACCATTGCGTTTGCCATGTCCGGAGCTTTTGTAGCTATGGAAGAGGAATACGATATTCTGGGGGTTGTGGTTCTGGGTTTAGTCACAGCCTTCGGCGGGGGTATTATTAGAAACGTATTGATCGGCGTGCCGGTTACCACCCTGTGGAGCCAGGGGGATTTAATCATGCTCGCGATGATTTCGGTGTTTGTAGCGTTTGTGCTGCCGCTCGGTTTGATTCAGCACTGGAAGAAAACGGAGGCACTGTTCGATGCGATCGGATTATCTGCCTTTGCAATTCAAGGGGCTTTATATGCTACACAAATGAATCACCCCATGAGCGCGGTGATTGTGGCTGCTGTGCTTACCGGAAGTGGCGGGGGAATGGTCCGCGATTTATTGGCAGGGCGGAAACCGCTGGTGCTGCGTGATGAGATCTATGCGGTCTGGGCCATGATAGCAGGAGTCGCCATCGGTCTTGGTGTCGCCACCAAGACATGGGAACTGCTGGCTTTGTTTGTTATGGTGATCGTATTTCGGATGCTGTCCGTGCTTTATAAATGGAAATTGCCCAGAAGGTCGCTGCATGAGGGCCATCCTGCGGCAGCTAATGGAAAGAAAATCAGTTCAAGTTAATGGAAGGTAGGCAACAATACTCATTAAGTTAGATTTCTCGTAAAATGACGATTTATTATAGCGTGAAGGAGAGAGGACTATGGTAACCGTTTTGTTTGTATGTTTGGGCAATATCTGCCGCTCGCCAATGGCAGAAGCGGTGCTGCGACATAAAATTGTACAGCGTGGGCTGCAGGAAAAGATCAGCGTGGATTCTGCCGGCACAGGAGATTGGCATATCGGGAATGTTCCCCATGAAGGAACCCGAAAGCTGCTGGACAGCTGGCAAATCAGCTACGAAGGAATGGTTGCTCGCAAAGTGGTAAGCGAGGATCTCGTCAAGTTCGATTACGTCATCGGCATGGATGATTCGAATGTGGCAAATATGCGCAAGTTAGCGGGCGGCGACCAGGCTGCGATTCTGAAGTTTATGGATTTGCTGCCCGATGAAAAGCTGCGCGAGGTGCCGGATCCGTATTTCACTGGAAATTTTGATGAGGTGTACCGGCTAATTGATGCGGGGTGTGACATCTTACTGGACAAAATCATGAAAGAAAAGCTATAATCGATTCGAACAAGCGGTGAGTCCACCGCTTTTTTGACGAAAATCATTGAAAGCGATACCAAGAAGAACGGGCTGCCGAACATAAAAGATGAACAATGCACATTCCATAAAAAATGCGCGGTTGTTCATCTTTTTTTGAAGTGAAGCAACATGAGTGGCGTAACTTGTGCTAAAACTATTGCTTCAAAGGTATTCTTTTTTGCTAACTGCTTTAAAGCGTAACGCATGAAGTCCCGTGTGGGACAGGCAATGAATTTTGCTGTAACAGGTCATTTATATAGCCAATGGGTTTTGCCAATCTATCGATTAATCCAGGAAGTACATAAGAGCAGCAGGGAGCTCTTTTTGCCAGAATCCCCAAAGGTGACGGCCGTCTTTTTCAAGATAGGATAGGGTGGCACCCCGTTCTTCCAGCAATGCCTTTGTTGAACGATTCAGTTCAACGAAGTTATAGACACCTGTATCGGTTGCGTAGTTGTCTTCTTGCAAGCCTACAATCATATAGATGTCGAGCCAGGATAAATCCTGTTCTTCCCTAATCATGTTCTGAGACTTCTCATAGAAGGCGCCGGACAAGCTGATGATTCGGGTAAAGAGATGCGGGTAACGCAAGGCGAGATGCACGGAGACGCTTCCGCCAAGGGAGTCGCCGGCGAGTACTCTTTCTGCGGGCTCTTTGCGCACAGGATATTTTTGTTCGACGAAGGGAATAATCTCTTCGGCGAAGCAGGATAGGTAAGCATCGAAACGGTTGCCGAATGGCGCATACTCCTCGGTGCGAACTTTGGTGTTCACTTCCACGCCTACAATGATGAACGGCTCCACGCCTTCTTCGAGTATGAGCTGGTTGGCCCAAGTCGCGATGCGACCAAAATTGAAAAATTCCTCTCCATCCTGACAGTAAACGACAGGATAACTGAGAATTTCATTGTATCCGGGAGGAAGGTAAATGCGCAGCGTTCGATTCTCCTGCAGAAACTTGCTTTCAATCACTTCTTTTACAATGGTTCGCTTCAATAAACGTTCATTCGTCATCATTCGTCACCTTTTTCGGGTTAGTTTTTGAAATGCGGTAAACAATAAGTTAAAATTACCCTGACATGTCTAAGTTGGCTGCTGTTCTATGATGTTTGTCATACTGTTATAGTATTATCTATTATCTGTTATACATACAAACGTTAAGAAATATGAAATTTTATCTCGTATTTCTTTGACGAATGGAGTGAAACAGGTGTATAATAATTCTATAACAGCGGAACTTGATATTCAAATATTTATTGAGGTGAAAAAAATGACCAAGGTTCCTTATGAAGTATATACCGAGGAAGTCGAAACTCTATCTGTACTTTCCCCGGATGGCAAAATCGTAAACAAAGATCTTTTGCCTGAATTGTCAGATGATCAACTGAAAGAAATTATGTACCGTATGGTATTTACCCGTACTTGGGACGACCGCGCCGTAAATCTCGGCCGTCAAGGACGTCTCGGTTTCTATGCTCCTGTATCCGGTCAAGAAGCAACAATGGTAGGTAGCGAATTCGCGCTTGAGAAAGACGACTTTGTCTGCCCGGGCTACCGTGATATGCCGCAAATCGTATGGCATGGACTTCCACTTTATCAAGCATTCCTCTACTCCCGCGGACATCAGCATGGCGGACAAATTCCAGAGGGTGTTAACGTATTGATGCCACAGATCATCATTGGTGCGCAAATCTTGCACGCTATGGGTATCGCTA
The DNA here is from genome assembly GCF_018613005.1 of Paenibacillus sp. ISL-20. Classification (NCBI taxonomy): domain Bacteria; kingdom Bacillati; phylum Bacillota; class Bacilli; order Caryophanales; family Paenibacillaceae; genus Paenibacillus; species Paenibacillus sp. ISL-20. The sequence goes on along the minus strand of NZ_JAGGRD010000003.1, from coordinate 111,912 downwards.
TGGGTTACAAATTGAAGAAGCAAAAACAAGTTGCTATTACGTATACCGGTGACGGCGGTTCTTCCGAAGGCGACTTCTACGAAGGTTTGAACTATGCAGGCGTGTACAAACTGCCTGTTATCTTCTTCGTGCAAAACAACGGCTATGCAATCACAACTCCATTCTCCAAGCAGACTGCAGCATTGTCTATTGCACATAAAGCTGTAGCAGCTGGTATCAAGGGTGTTAAAGTTGACGGCATGGACGTTCTCGCTGTGATCAAGGCCGTTCGTGATGCTGCAGAACGCGGCCGCAATGGCGAGGGCGCAACGCTTATCGAAGCTGTGACATACCGTTTCCGTCCGCATTCCCTGTCTGACGACGCTACGAAATATCGTACGAAGGAAGAAGAGGGCGAGTGGAACGAGAAGGATCCGATCGCACGTCTTGCGAAGTACCTGGAAGCAAAAGGCCTCTGGACAGAGGAAGATACAGCTCGCGTGAGAGAAGAAGCGAAAGCGAAAGTCAACGAGCAAATTAAAAAAGCGGAACAAACGGAAAAAATGACGGTACCTGGTTTGATCGACAGCATGTTCGAACAAACACCGAAGCATCTGGAAGAGCAGAAAGCCGATTTTCAATAAAAATGACGGGCCGATGATTGTCGAAGGTTGATCCTGGATAATCATCCGGTTTGTCATGGCTGTATGCCTCAGGTCTGTTTTAAATTGCGTTTTGACATCGATATATAGCCGCAAGGCATAACACTGGAATTTTAGTGAACTGTATTTCTTAAGGAGGAAATGAAGCAATGGCACAAATGAACATGAAAGAAGCGATTCGCGACGCCATGCGCGTTGAATTGAGCCGTGACCCTAACGTTGTCATCTTCGGTGAAGACGTAGGTAATGTCGGCGGTGTTTTCCGGGTAACGGAAGGCCTTCAAAAAGAATTCGGGGAAGAGCGCGTATTCGATACGCCGCTGGCTGAGTCCGCTATCGGCGGTTTGGCAGTAGGTCTCGGTATTCAAGGCTTCCGTCCGATCGCTGAAATTCAATTCGTTGGATTTATCTTTGAGGCGCTTGATCAAATCGTCGTTCAAGCAGCGCGTATGCGTTACCGTTCCGGTGGACGTTACAACTCCCCAATCGTATTCCGTACGCCATTCGGCGGCGGGGTTAAAGCAGCTGAGCTGCATACGGATGCACTCGAAGGTTTGATTACACAAACCCCGGGTATTAAAGTTGTAGTACCTTCCAATCCTTATGATGCAAAAGGACTCATGATCGCAGCGATTCGCGATAATGACCCTGTGTTCTTCATGGAGCACTTGAACCTGTATCATGCGTTCCGCGCTGAAGTTCCTGAAGGCGACTACACCATTGAGCTTGGTAAAGCTAACGTGGTTCGCGAAGGAACCGACGTTACGATCATCGCTTACGGCCTGATGGTTCATACCGCAACGAAAGCGGCGGACGAACTTGAGAAGAACGGAATCAAAGCGGAAATCATCGACTTGCGCACCATTTCTCCAATCGACATCGATACTGTGCTTGCTTCGGTTAAGAAAACCAACCGTGCCATCGTGGTTCAAGAAGCACAAAAATCGGCAGGCGTAGCTGCAGAAGTTATCGCTCAAATCAACGAGAAAGCGATTCTGCACTTGGAAGCTCCAGTGCTTCGCGTGACTCCGCCGGACACGGTGTATCCATTCGCGCAAATCGAGGACACCTGGTTACCTACTCCAGCACGTATCGTGGATGCCGTCAATAAAGTATTGAATTTCTAATAGCAGCAATATCTAGGGAGGTTTTTCAGTTGGCAAAATTTGAATATCGTTTTCCAGAGCTGGGTGAAGGTCTGCATGAAGGTGAAATCATCAAAATGCATATCAAGCCAGGCGACAAAGTAACAGACGACGACATCATCATGGAAGTACAGAACGACAAGGCAGTCGTAGAAGTTCCTTGTCCCGTGAACGGTACGGTTCAAGAAGTGTTTGCCAAGGATGGTCAAGTGTGCCGTGTCGGTGAAGTGGTAGCTATCATCGATGCTGAAGGCGACATTCCTGAGCAAGAAGCTCCTGCTGAAGAGCAGTCGGCGCAAGAAGCTGACGCAGCGAAAGGCAGTGCAGATACAACTTCTTCACCGGCTCAAAATGCTCCGGCTGACGCTAAACAAGGCGGAAACGGTGAAGCAGCAGCGCCAGCAGCACCTAACCGTGAAGTTCTGGCTACACCTAGCGTGCGTAAATTCGCTCGTGAGCAAGGCGTAGACATTGCACAAGTGCAAGGCTCCGGCAACAACGGTAAAGTGACTCGCGAAGATGTTGAAGCCTTCAAAAACGGTGGAGGCCAAGCAGCAGCTCCAGCGCAAGAAGCGGCTTCCGAAACGAAAGCAGCTCCTGCAGCAGCATCCGCAGCGGTGGATACTCGTGCAGAAGAAGAGCGCGTACCATTCAAAGGTATCCGTAAAGCGATCTCGAACGCCATGGTTAAATCGGCTTACACAGCTCCTCACGTTACGATCATGGACGAAGTTGACGTAACCGAGCTGGTAGCGTTCCGTACTCGCATGAAACCGATCGCCGAGAAGAAAGGCACGAAAGTTACGTATCTGCCATTCATCGTTAAAGCACTCGTTGCGGCTAGCCGTCAGTTCCCTGCTTTGAATGCGATGATCGACGAAGAAGCGAACGAAATCGTGTACAAAAAATACTACAACATCGGTATCGCTACAGATACAGACAACGGTCTGATCGTACCGGTTATCAAAGATGCGGATCGTAAGAGCATCTGGATGATCGCTGACAGCATCCGTGACCTGGCTGCTCGCGGCCGTGAAGGTAAACTGTCTCCTAACGAAATGAAGGGCAGCACGATTTCCATCACAAACATCGGATCTGCAGGCGGTATGTTCTTTACACCAATCATTAACTTCCCAGAGGTTGCTATTCTCGGTACTGGCCGCATCAGCGAAAAAGCGGTTGTGAAGAACGGCGAGATTGTAGCAGCACCTGTTATGGCATTGTCCTTGAGCTTTGACCACCGTATCATCGACGGCGCAACGGCTCAAAACTTTATGAACTATATTAAACAACTGCTCGCTAACCCTGAGCTGCTTGTTATGGAGGTGTAACTAATGGTAGTTGGAGATGCTTCTTTAGATATTGATACTCTAGTCATTGGTGCTGGTCCTGGTGGTTATGTGGCGGCGATTCGTGCCGCCCAACTGGGTCAAAAGGTTCTGATCGTTGATAAATCGGAACTCGGCGGTGTTTGCTTGAACCGTGGTTGTATTCCTTCCAAGGCTTTGATCGCTGCAGCTCATCAGTTCGAATCCGCTAAGCATGCCGATGCATTCGGTATTTCCGTGGAGAACGTAACGGTTGATTTCGCGAAAACACAGGAATTCAAAAACGGCGTTGTCAAAAAAATGACTGGCGGCGTAGCCGGTTTGCTGAAAGGCAACAAAGTGGAAGTTTTCAACGGCGAGTGCATGTTCATCAACGAAAACGAAGCGCGTGTATTCAATGATCATGAATCTCCGCGTTACCGCTTCAAGAACTGCATCATTGCTACAGGTTCCCGTCCAATCGAACTGAAGCCATTCCCGTTTGGCGGACGCATCTTGTCTTCTACCGAAGCATTGAACCTGCCTGAAGTACCGAAGAGCATGATCGTAATCGGTGGCGGCTACATCGGTGCCGAGCTTGGTCAAATGTACTCCAAATTCGGTTCGAAAGTAACGATCATCGAAGGTCTGGACAGCGTTCTGGCTGGCTTTGACAAAGACATGACAAGCCTCGTTACGAAAAACATGAAGAAAACCGGTATCGAAATTATCACAGGTGCTAAAGCTGAAAGTGCTGAGCAAAACGATAAAGAAGTTACCGTGAAATACTCCGTGAATGGCGAAACCAAAGAAGTAACAGCAGATTACCTGCTGGTTACAGTTGGCCGTCGTCCCAACACGGACGGAGAGCTCGGTCTGGACCTGATCGGCCTCGATATGGATGAGCGCGGATTCGTGAAAGTTGACCATCAAGGACGCACAAGCATTCCTCATATCTTCGCAATCGGGGATATCGTGTCTGGTCTGGCGCTTGCACACAAAGCTTCCTATGAAGGTAAAGTGGCTGCTGAGGCCATTTCCGGAATGCCTTCCGTTGTGGATTACAAATGTATTCCAGCGGTTGTGTTTACAGATCCAGAATGCTCCAGCGTAGGTTACACCGAAGCTCAAGCGAAGGAAAAAGGCCATAAAGTGAAAGCTGGCAAATTCCCTTACGCTGGTAACGGACGTTCCGTATCCTTGAACCATCCTGAAGGCTTCGTGAAGATCGTGGCTGAAGAAGGAACAGGACTTATTCTTGGAGCGCAAATCGTAGGTCTGGAAGCTTCCAACCTGATTGCAGAGCTTGGTCTTGCGATTGAAATGGGTGCTACGCTTGAAGATGTAGCCTTGACGATCCATGCACATCCGACGCTTGGCGAAATCGTAATGGAAGCTGCGGAATTGGTTATGGGTCATCCGATCCACATCATTGCCCGTTAATCCAAACGACGTTTTTCGAGTCATTATATATTCGGCCAGGAGGCAGAGAACGCGCAGGCGGTTTCTGCCTCCTGTTTTTGTGTGTGGATATCGAACATGGTAGACTGTTGATATGAGATTCTAGTGAGGTGACTATACATGAAACAATACTTGGAGCTGCTGCAAGACATTCTTGATCATGGAGTAGAGAAAGGGGACCGTACGGGGACGGGAACGTTATCCGTATTTGGAAGACAGCTGCGTTTTGACCTTTCCAAAGGCTTCCCTCTGATGACAACCAAGCGGATTCACCTGAAATCGGTGATCCATGAGCTTCTGTGGTTCTTAAGCGGGGAAACGAATATCCGGTATCTGAAAGAAAACGGCGTGCGGATATGGGACGAATGGGCGGATGAGGACGGCAATTTGGGACCGGTTTATGGCTCGCAGTGGCGAGCATGGGAAACGCCGGATGGACGCTATATCGACCAGATTGCCAATGTCATCGATTCGATTAAAAACAATCCCGACTCCCGGCGGCATATCGTCAGTGCCTGGAACGTGGCAGAGATCGATAACATGAAGCTGCCTCCATGCCATTTTGTATTCCAATTCTACGTGGCGGGCGGGAAACTCTCCTGTATGCTTACCATGCGTTCTGTGGACAGCTTCCTTGGGCTGCCGTTCAACATTGCGAGTTATGCGCTGCTCACCCATATGGTTGCCCAGCAGTGCGGCCTAGAGCCGGGTGAATTCATCTGGTCCGGAGGCGATGTCCATATCTATTCCAATCATATGGAACAGGTCAGAACGCAGCTTGAACGTGAGCCTTATGAGCTGCCGAAGCTGGTCATCAAGCGCAAGCCGGAGAGCATCTTTGATTATACATTCGAAGACTTTGAATTTGAGGGTTACCAGTATCATCCAACCATTAAAGCAACCGTAGCTGTATAAATAGAGTTCAAGCGGGTTTGCAGTGACATCACATATATAGGAAGGAGAGACTGGAGTCATGATATCCATGATATGGGCAATGGGCAAGGATCAGGTGATCGGGCTGAATGGTACGATGCCGTGGCGTTTGCCGCGGGATATGGCCTTTTTTAAGGAGACGACCCTGCACAAAACGATTCTGATGGGGCGCAAGACCTGGGATTCCTTTGGCAGTAAACCGCTGCCTCACCGAAAGAACATCGTGCTTACGAGAGACAAAAGCTTCACGCTGTCAGAGGATCAAGGCATCGTGATCCATGATATCGATGAAGCCCTTCCCTACGCGGAGAACGGAGAACTGATGGTGATCGGCGGATCGCAGATCTATGAATTGATGCTGCCGAAAGCGGATCGTCTGTACTGCACATTTATTGATGAGGCTTTTGAAGGGGATACGTTCTTCCCTGAAGTGAACTGGGATGAATGGAGGATTATTGAAGAAGTTCCCGGCATAACAGATGAGAAAAATCCATATGCCTACCGGTTTGTTACATTTGAACGAAAATAAAGAGCTTGTTGGTGAGCTTAAACGGGATAGACATCCTCCAATCCATTCATGTTGACAACACTTTGATAGTAGGATAGTACAAATGATCATGCATATAGTCCATTTAACAGGAGAAAAGCGAAATGCTACTATATTTTTAATGTTTATTCAAATCGCAGCTTAAATAGCCGCTAATCGTGGGGATTCATGCTCTGATAAAAATTTTTTTAGCATAAATAGAAAAAATAAATCAGGTTGAAACCTGTTTCTTGGGTCATCTGAAGATCGATGTCGGATGATTTATGATATGATAAATTGTACATGGTAACCAGCATGGATAGAACGGATGGGGGTAAAGCAGTATGTCTACACCAACAGGATTTATGGAATATCAGCGCCAGCTTCCGGCAGATCGGAGCCCGGCTGAACGAGTTAAAGACTGGGAAGAGTTTCATAAACATTTAGAAGAAGAAGAGCTCCAGACCCAGGGAGCACGCTGCATGGACTGCGGTACGCCATACTGCCATACAGGGATCGATATGCTCGGCGGCACTTCGGGTTGCCCGATTCACAATCTGATTCCGGAATGGAATAATCTTGTTTATCGGGGATTATGGAGAGAAGCTTTAGAGCGTCTTCATAAAACAAACAATTTCCCTGAGTTTACCGGACGCGTATGTCCTGCCCCTTGTGAGGGTTCCTGCACCGTCGGTTTGATCGGGGAGCCGGTCACGATTAAATCCATCGAGCAAGCGATCATCGATAAAGGCTTTGAGGAAGGGTGGGTCGTTCCCGAGCCGCCGGAAAAGCGCACGGGACGTCGCGTAGCCGTCGTCGGTTCTGGTCCGGCAGGGCTGGCTGCTGCTGCTCAACTGAACAAAGCAGGCCATTCCGTAACCGTCTTTGAACGTGCCGACCGCATCGGCGGCCTGTTGACATACGGAATCCCATCCATGAAGCTGGACAAGGGGATTGTTCAGCGCCGTGTCGATCTGCTCGCGGCTGAAGGCGTTGAATTCGTTGTCAACACTGAGATCGGCAAGGATATTCCCGCCAAGCAGCTGATGGAAGACTACGATGCCGTCGTACTGTGCGGCGGTGCAACAAAGCCGCGCGAATTCAACATTGAGGGCAGTGATCTCAAGGGCATTCATTACGCGATGGATTATCTGAACGGAACCATCAAGAGCCTGCTGGATTCCGGTCTTGAAGACGGCAATTACTTGTCGGCAAAAGACAAGGACGTTATCGTCATTGGCGGCGGCGATACCGGCTCCGACTGCGTCGCGACAGCGCTTCGTCACGGCTGCACCAGCGTCACTCAGTTCGGTACGCATAAGCAGGCTCCGCTGCAGCGTGATCCGATTGCGAACCCTTGGCCACAGTTTCCGAACGTGTATACGCTTGATTACGCACACGAGGAAGCCAAAGCGCTGTTTGGCAACGATCCACGCGAATTCTCTATTATGACTACGAAATTTGTCGGAGATGAAGAGGGCAATCTGAAGGAGCTTCATACCGTTCAAATCGAGCGTATTGTAGATGAAACGGGTCGTAAAGTGTATCAACCGATTCCGGGCACAGAAAAGGCATTTCCTGCTCAAATGGCGTTCATCGCCATCGGTTTTGACGGACCGGAGCATACGTTGGTCGAGCAGCTTGGGCTTGAAACGGATCGCCGTTCCAATGTGAAAGCACCGTATGGCAAATATACGACCAATGTGGATAAAGTATTTGCCGCCGGAGATATGCGTCGTGGTCAAAGCCTCGTGGTATGGGCCATCAACGAAGGACGCGAGGTGGCACGCGAGGTAGACAAATATTTGATGGGTGCGACCGTACTGGTTTAATCCTTCTCCTAAATATGCTATCATACTAATAGTAGTTAAAAGGACTTCGCGAGAGCGAAGTCCTTTTTGGAGTTAGCCACCGCGCCATGGTGACTCATCGGGGAGGAGAATGTCATTTGAAAACGTTGGTCATTGCCGAAAAGCCGGATATGGGACGGAACATCGCTGCGGTCATCGAGCCGAGGGCCAAGAATAACCGTACATATCTTGAAGGTGAGCAATATATCATAACTTGGGCTATCGGACATCTGGTTGGGCTAGCGGAGCCGGATGCATATGATCCGAAATACAAACGCTGGAATTTACGGGACCTGCCTATCATTCCGGAGCAATTCAAAATCATCCCGAATCCGAAAACCAAAGATCAGCTGAAGGTCATTGGAGAGGTCGCCAAACGCTGCAGCCATATCGTAAATGCATGTGATGCGGGACGAGAAGGACAATATATTTTCGCTCTTATCCAACAGCAATTAAAATTGAAACAGCCTGTAAAAAGACTATGGATTTCGGATTTAACGGCGGAAAGCATTGCCCGTGGCTTCGCGGAGTTGAAGGATGGGGTTGAATTCGAGAATTTAACGCAAGCTGCGCGCGCACGCAGTGAAGCTGATTGGTTGATCGGCATGAATGCGTCGCGTGCCTTTACGACCCGTCATCAGACATTACTGTCGGTTGGGCGGGTCCAGACGCCGGTTCTGGCTCTGATCTATGACCGGCAGAAGGAAATCGAAGCCTTCGAATCGCAAACGTTTTATGACGTGAAGGCCGTGTTCAAACAAGAGCAGTTGGAGTATACCGGAACATGGCAGGGAGAGCGGCTGACCTCGCAAGAGAAAGCAGAGACGATTGCATCCAAGGTCAATGGGAAGAATGGGGTCATCACTAAATATGAAGTCAAAGAAACGAAAGAATATCCGTTCAAATTGTATGATTTGACCCTGCTTCAGCGTGAAGCCAATGCCAAATACGGATATTCTGCCAAAAAAACGCTGGATCTTGCGCAAGCGTTGTATGAGCGTCACAAGGTGATTTCATATCCGCGTACCAACTCCAATTATGTAAATGAACAGAACATCGAGGGCATGCACAAGGCACTTCATATGTTGAAATCGACCTCCTATGCATCGATGGCTGAAGGAGCGGATCCTAGCCGGGTGCACATAAATAATAAAGCGGTTTGCAATCCGCAGCGGGTTGAGGATCACCATGCCATCTTGCCGACGTTAAAGCGTCCGGGCACACTCAGCAAGGAAGAGCAGCATATTTACGATCTGGTCATCCTCCGGTTTCTGTCCCATTTCTACCCGCCGGCGATGTATAAGCAGCATACGGTGCTCACCGAGGTCGAGGGCGAAACGTTTAAGACGGGAATCAAGGAATTGCTGTCGCTAGGCTGGAAAGTGCTGATTGCCCAGGACAAAGAGCAGAAGAAAGCCAAGTCTTCCAAGAAGGGGAAAGAGGACGAGGAAGAAGAAACTCAGGAATGGAACGACCGTTCCTTCGATCTGTCTCCCGATGAGCCGGTACACTGCAAAAAATCCGAAGTGAAAGAAAAGGCAACCCAGCCGCCAAAGAGTTATACGGAAGGTACCTTGCTGAAGGCGATGGAGAGTGCCGGAAAATCCATTGAGGATGAAGCGCTTCGGGATGCGATGAAAGACAGCGGTCTGGGAACGCCGGCAACCCGGGCAGCGACCATTGAACGTTTGAAGAAGGTCGGATATATTACAATGCAGGGCAAAAGAATCACCGTTACCCAAAAGGGAAGGACGGCGGTGGAGTTGATCCGGCATGCTGGCGTAGAATTACTCGCTTCGCCTGAGATGACGGGTCAATGGGAACGGCGTCTTCACCAAATATCCAAGGGCGAGGCTTCCGCTGACGTGTTCATGCAAAACGTGCAGAAGTTTACCATTTCGATCATCAATAAGGTATCCTCGCAGCGTCAGGCCCCTTCGTCATTATTCGGCGGGGACGAGGACAAGTCCAAAGGCAGAGGGAAGCGAAGCACGGGGAAAGTTGCCGCAGCCCCACGCGACAAGGAAGAACGTACGGCTAAGCGGACTCCGAAGTCGGATGCCTCCACTTCAAGTGAAGCACCGTCCGTACGCTCTTCATTAGGCCGATGCCCTAGACCCGGATGTGAAGGGCATATTATTGAAGGACGCAAAGGCTATGGCTGCGCGAATTTCAAAACCGGCTGCAACTACGTCATCTGGAAGGAATTTGCCGGTAAACAAGTTTCCCATGCGATGCTGAAATCCTTGCTGCTTCAAGGCAAGACCCAGCTATTATCCTTTAAAAACGAGGACGGCAGCACGTATAAAGGCAGGATTGTCCTAGCTGCTGAAGGGAACGGAAAACTTGCCGTTCAGGCAGAGGACTCGAGTGAAGCCGTGAAATCGTGAGGCGGCACAGTTAAAAATAAAAAACCGAGCCAACCAGGGATACCATCCTTGATCGGCTCGGTCTATTTTGATTAATCTAAGTGGTCTTCAATGACCTCTGGCACTTCGGTTAGCGCAGAAACGGTATATAACACATTATACGGCTCTTGCTTCAACTCGACCAGATTATATTGCCATTCGCGCTGCTGCTTGATATAGATGCTGTTGATGCCGGCCGTCAGCGCTGGAACGACATCCGTGCGAAGCGAGTTGCCGATCATCCATGTATCGGAGCGGGAGAATGTCCCCAACGTGAGGATTTCTTCCAATGCCGTAATATTTTTATGCTGGCGAATGTAGATTCGGTCATTGAAGTAATCGGCCAGCTTCATCTGTTTGATTTTACGTCTCTGAATTTTGGTCTCGCCTCCTGTGTAGAGGTGGAGGCAGTGTCCATCTTCCTGAAGCTTCTCGAGCGTCTCGACCATGCCGGGGTAGGCTTCGATTTCCTGCTCATATACACTGAGCCCTAACTCGTAGAGAAGCTCTTCTTCCTTGCGCGAGCTTTCTCTTCCATGAATGCGGCCGAAATAATGGTACGTATCAATTAGGGATTGCGGGAAGTTCGCACTTGCAAATCCCAGCTTATCTACGCCGGCTACGTCGATTTCCATCTGCTTGGCCCGGACTTCTTCAGTAGTCAAGCCAACATGTTGAAACCATTCGGTCATACACTCGAAGTAATCGCCGAGAATCAGATTGAAGTATTTGTTGCAATGTATTAATGTGTCATCCATGTCGAAGATAATATGTTGCGATGTTTTACTCATGGTATACTCCTTCTTGCTATGAAAGTCGAATGTAAGTTTCCAGAAACATTTGAAGCTCGGCAGCCCCATCCGGCCGCAGGCTGAATCTTTCGTTATTCTCGGACTTCAGATGGGAGCGCAGCAAGCCTGCTGCTCTCAATATCATCAAGTGGTGCATCAATTCCTCATAGGGCTGACCCAACTCGGACGCCATTTCGGACACGGCCTTCGGCTCATCTGCAATATAACGCAGGAGACGCAGGCGTTTCGGGTCGGCGAGAGCCTCGGTCATGCGGAGGAGAACGACGGGCGGCTCATCTTCCTCTTCTTCCGGGATATCGATAGGATACTGGAGCAGGAGTACGTTCTCATAGAAGCAATAGGTATTGATCGGCCGGAAATGCGTGCCCGGGAACAAAACGACGTTTTCTTGAGGCACATCGTCCAGTATAACCCCGCTTGAGGCATATTCGATCAAATTTTCGTCATCCATTTTCGGAAGGAGCATTCGTTTCTCTTCGGCATCGTCTTCCAGGAGCTGATATAGGTCAGGCTCCACTTCCGAGAAGTAGTGCTCATGCCACAGCTTCATCAGCGGTGTGTAGTTTTCTCGAATTCTAGATGTTTCATCCCGCGAGAGGGAGGGCAAGTGAGGCTGAAGCAGGTCATGCAGCTCTTCCACGGCGGAAGTTTCAATCCAATTCAGAAAATCCGGGATTTCAAGGTGTTCTCCTCGAAGCATGATTAAGGCGTATAACACATCATAATCCGCGAGCGGCCATGATCGGGCTCGGCTGAACTGGACGCGAACAGGCTGAGGTAAACGCTCGTCCATCTCTGTTATCAGCTGTTTTCCGATATCCAGGTTATCGGTCCATTTCCTTGTTGCATATATCATGAAGCTGCCCAGCAGCTCGTAGACCATAGATACATCGATACTAACTTTATATTTCATTAACGGATACCCTCCCAATTGATGGCATTGTTATTATTATGGCTTGTATGGATTGGGCTTGTCCACTATAATGTTCATCTGACTGTTTAAATTCATCGTTTTTTCACATTAGAGGAGGACTATATTTCAGTGACAGAAGCTGTAACCCCCCGTCAGGGGAGAACTCATTATTTCATTTTAATTGCCGTCGTCGTTGCGGCTGGTTTAAGCCAGGGACTGTTATTGCCGGTGCTGGCTATATTTTTGGAACGGATGGGCATTTCATCCTCCATGAACGGATTGAACGCGGCTGCCTTATATGTAGGCTCATTTGCCATGACACTTGTTGCGGAAAGACTTCTCGGCTGGGTCGGTTTCAAAAAACTGATCATTTCGGGACTGGTGCTCGTGATGCTGTCGCTGGTCGCTTTTCCGTTAGTTCCAAGCGTGGCCGTCTGGTTTGTACTGCGCGTGCTCGTCGGTATAGGCGACAGCGCACTTCATTATGCCGCCCAGCTATGGGTGCTGATGATGTCAACGGTTAAGAACCGGGGGCGAAGCATATCCTTTTATGGCATGTCCTACGGTTTGGGATTCAGTATAGGGCCGCTGGGTATTCCGCTGTTGAAGTATGGCGAGGCGGTACCATTTATAATTCTAGCCGTGCTATTCTTGTTCATTCTATTGGTCGTGCTCTTCAAACTTCCAAACTTGAAGCCGGAAAAAAGCGAGAATGGGGATCAGCAGCCAGCTGGACGCTATCTCAAAAGCTACCGCCTGGCCTGGTTTGCATTGATACCCGCGTTTCTCTACGGATATATGGAAGCAGGAATTAACAGCAACTTCCCGGTATACGGGTTAAGAAGCGGGTTTACATTGGGCGAAATTTCGGCGTTGCTTCCTTTTGTCGGCATCGGCGGTCTGGTGCTGCAGCTTCCCCTCGGCATGTGGAGTGATAAATTCGGACGCAAACGGGTGCTGACGATCGCTGGTATTGTGGGCGGATGCTGTTTCTTGCTCATTCCTGCGGCAGGAACGAATTTCTGGGCAACCTTAGTATTACTAACGCTGGCCGGTGGCCTGGTTGGTTCTTTCTTCTCCCTCGGTTTGGCTTATGCGGCGGATATCCTTCCCAGAGTGCTGCTGCCGGCGGCCAACGTCGTGGCTTCCTTCCATTTTAATGCGGGTAGTATAGCAGGACCGAATGCCGGGGGCGCCATCATGGAAACGGGGTGGAACGGAGGGATCTTCGTACTGCTTGGTGGATTGTATATTCTGTTTGCCTGTACGGGATTATGGTTTAAAGTCAAAACCACATCAACACAAGAATAGAAACATGTGTTCTCATGGCAATTGCTTTCGCTTTCTTCTAAACTAGAGAGTAGGAATATGCACTTGACGGGAGAGACGATAACATGATTAAAGTGGATCGGCTGAAGAAAGCGATGGGTCCTGAACGCACACCGGTGTTAAAGGATATCACTTTTCAGATGGAGCACGGGGAAATGATCGGTCTGATCGGTGCTAGCGGAAGCGGGAAAAGCTTGTTGATGAGCTGTCTATCCATGCAGCAAAAATGGGATGGCGGTAAATTAACGATTGATGGCGAAGATATGATGAATCCTGCGGGAAAACGGAGAATTCGCCGGGAATGGGCTTATCTTGAGCAGAACCCGTCTTTGAATGTTAATCGAACGGCACTTAAGAATGTATTGATCGGACAATCCAGCCAAACACCGCTGTGGCGGATGGTAACCGGGATGGTCCGGTCTGATGATTATATGGGAGCTATGGATACGATCGAGCATCTTGGTTTGTTGGACAAGGCTAAACGAAAGGCCGGCGAGTTAAGCGGCGGCGAGAAGCAGCGGATTGCTATTGCCCGCGCACTTGTTCATGGTGCCAAGGTGATTTTGGCGGACGAGCCGGTCACGGGACTTGATCCGGCCTCGGCCGAGCATGTATTGAAGACACTTAAGACCTTGTGCGAGGAAGAACGTTTAACTGTATTTACCGTTATCCCCTTGAAGTTAGCCGAGAAGTATTGCACACGGATCATGGGTCTATCCGGCGGAGAGCTGGCCGTGGATGTGACTGGAAGACGTTTAACCCATGGCGAGAAGTTAAGACTGTAATTATCGATCACCAAAGACGCCAGGTGAATGTATAGAAATGAGTTGATACTTATTGAAATATAGAGTGATGCAAGCCCTCTTGGCAGGCTTGTTACTATGGATCATAAGCGGCTGCACGTTTATTCAGGACCCGGTCTCCTTAATGAAGAAACCGGATTTGCCGACGGATAAAGCGACGCTGAATGGCGCCATCCAATCTGCGCTTCTGAAGAATAAGCTGGATAATGCCGCCATTATCCGGCCGCGAAGTGACGTGGATAGCAGTTCCATCCGTATTCAGGACCTGGACAATGACGGGATTTTGGAAGCTGTCGTCTTCTATCAGACGCCGGACGATGAAGTGAAAATCCATGGCATGATTATGCAGCAGCAAGGCGACACATGGGTGAAGAATCTTGATTTCGACGGAGAAGGGACGGTATTGGAGTCGTTTGATTTCGTTGATTTTACAAATGACGGCAAGGTCGACATCGTAGCTGGCTTCTCACGCGGAGAAGAGAATCTTCAGAACCTGCTGGCCGTGTATTCATTCTCCGGGGATTCGCTCGAAAAAATACCGGCTTTGCCATATACTCATTTTAATATCGGAGATATGAACGGGGATAAGATCAACGATATTACGGTTGTCTATCTTCAGCAGAAAGAGCTCTCGTATATCAGCACCTATCAATACGATAAATTCGAGGACGCCTTTGTCGAGCTGAACAAGCTGGATCTGGGACCGAATATCGAAAGTTATTACAATGTTGTCGCAGGTAAAGTGGCCAAGGACAAAGAAGGTATCATCTTGGACGCTTCGGTTGTATCCAGCTCTTCTTATTCCAAGCTCATCATTATGGAGGATAACCAGTTTATTGACGTCCTCCAGGATGAATTGCTTACCTACAAGGAACTGCCTGTGGAGAGCGAAGATGTGAATGATGACGGTATTTTAGAGTTTGGTGTTCTTACGAGACCGAGCGGCTGGGAAGATCGGCTTATTCTGGATGAGATCCCGTTCTTCACCACGTACTTCCAGTGGGACGGAGTGGTACGGGAGACCAACGAAAAAGAAGGGCTTCAATTCGTACTCCAAAGGTACTACGATATGAACAATCGCTTCTATCTGGACTTTCCGCCAGACATGTACAATAAGATTACCATCACGCCGGAATCCAACAAAAATGCTTATTTGAATTTTGTGACGACCGACACGGGAGAGTCCGTTGCCGAGATTAAATTCTTTTCAAAGGCCCAGTGGGGGAAAGCCGAATCCGATTGGGAGATTCTGGTAAAGGAGAAAAACCGCGTAATTGCTTATCGCAGTCATGGCGATCTGAAATTGAGTAAAAAAGATAAAAAGCCAAACAGCAATAATGTGGCTCCTATCGAAAGAAAGGGGAACTAGACCTTGAGTAAAGTGCTCATATTAGAAGATGAAGAATCTATCCGCAGTTTTATCGTAATTAATCTGAAACGAAACGGCTTTGACGTCCTGGAGACTGGGGATGGCAACGAAGCCCTTCGTTTGCTGCAAACGACGCCAGATATCGATATCGCCTTGCTTGATGTCATGGTACCAGGGATTGACGGATTTGAAGTTTGCCGCAGAATTCGGGAAACGAACGAGCGGATCGGTATTATTTTTCTGACGGCAAAAGTTCAGGAGCAGGATAAAGTGTATGCCCTCTCCGTTGGTGCCGATGACCACGTAAGTAAACCGTTCAGTCCGACGGAGTTAATCGCCAGGCTGCAATCTTTACTGCGGAGGGTGAATGTCCAGCGTGCGGGAACCGCCAAGGTATCGTTTCAATCAGGTCCCTTTACGCTGGATCTGATCTCCAAGCAGTTTAAGAAGAACGGGCAGCCGGTGGAGCTGACGCCAACAGAATTTTCGCTGGTGCAGTTTTTCCTGGAGAAAGAAAACACGCCGCTTAGTCGTGATGTGCTGCTCGATCATGTATGGGGCAAAGAATATATGGGTGACCCCAAAATCGTGGACGTGAACATTCGGAGACTGCGCCAAAAAATCGAAGGCAATCCTTCCGAGCCGGAATACCTCCAGACGGTATGGGGACACGGCTATAAATGGAAGGGTCAGGGACAATGATCATCAAAAAAGGCATTCGGCGGCAAATCGTGCTGCACTACTTCCTGGTAGTGTTCATCGCCTTGCTGCTGATTGAGGTTATTTTTCTAATCGCTTTACGATCGTATTATTACGATACGGTACGCAATCATATTTTGAATCACATTAATACCGCCAACGCCTTTTATCAGCCCTTCCGATTGACGTCAGCGGAGAACGCTAACCAGTTGAGCGAGATGGTTCGCCATTTTGAATTGTATACTACGGAGCTTCAAATTTTGAATCCGGCTGGTCAAGTTCTCTCTACATCAACCGGCTTCGAGATAGAGCAGACCATCAAGACCAGTGATGTTACCCAAGCGCTTGCAGGCAATACGGGCCGTTGGATTGGCAAGCAGCAAGGTACGGGGCAGATCGTTATGGCCGTATCCCAAACAGTTTCGAACGGATTTGAGAAAACGTACATTCTTCGCTATGTGACTTCGCTTGAGTTCATTAACGACA
This sequence comes from Paenibacillus sp. ISL-20, assembly GCF_018613005.1. Taxonomy (NCBI): domain Bacteria; kingdom Bacillati; phylum Bacillota; class Bacilli; order Caryophanales; family Paenibacillaceae; genus Paenibacillus; species Paenibacillus sp. ISL-20. The sequence goes on along the minus strand of NZ_JAGGRD010000003.1, from coordinate 95,230 downwards.
AGCTGATGAAAATCACGCTGTTTGCCGTCAGCATCGGGGGGGGCGTGCTAGCGCTCGTGCTTGCCTTTAGCATTGGACTGGCCAACTCCATCGTAAAGCCGCTCAACAACATTACAACGGTATCCGCGCAGATGGCCAAGGGCAAGTTTAACGTGAGAATCAAAGGCGATTATAAATACGAGCTTGGCGAGCTATCGTCAACCCTAAACTACATGGCGCAGGAGATTGTACGAAGCAACCAGGTGAAGGATGATTTTGTTTCATCCATTTCACATGAGCTGCGGACTCCGCTCACAAGTATTAAGGGCTGGAGTGAAACGCTCGACTCCGGCGGTTATGATCCGGAAGAAACGAAGATCGGGATGCAGATTATTTCCAAGGAAACCGATCGTTTGATCGGTCTTGTTGAAGAGCTGCTCGACTTCTCCAAGCTTCAGCAGAATGAGATGAAGCTTGTGAAGGGTATCGTGAATTTACGGGAGCTTCTGCAAGAGATTATGCTCAATCTGTGGACCAAGGCCGAGAAGAAGGGCATCCAGATCAAACTGGAGACCGATGAAAAGCCGATTATCTATGGGGATGCCAACCGCTTGAAGCAGGTGTTTCTGAACATTGTGGATAATGCGATTAAATTCTCGCATGAGAACGGCGTGATCAACTTGTCCTTCGCTATGGAAGATAAGTTTGTGATCGTAACCGTGGAAGATCACGGTATTGGCATATCGGACGAACATCTGCGGCGGGTAAAGGATCGGTTCTTCCAGGTTAATCCGCTTAACGGGGGAACGGGACTGGGCCTTGCGATTACGCAGCAGCTCATTGAGCTCCATGGGGGCACGATGGAGATGGAAAGCGAGCTCGGGCACGGAACATCCGTTATCGTCAAGCTGCCGCTGCCTGAAGGAAAAATACCGATGGCCGGCGGATTAGAGAACGGTGAGGATGACGTAGCCGGACCGACCGTATAAGCTTTGCCGGGTTACCGGCAAAGCTTTTCTCAAAAGTACAGAATTGTTAAGTTTTCAGCGAAACGTACTGTATTCGCACTAAGCATCGAAGCATAGGCTCCACTTTGTGGGGCTGTTTTGAAAGGGGAGTGCGGAATTGGGAGACACAGCAGCAACGTTTTCTACTGAGCAAGGTCTGTTTGAATTAAAAGTGGCTGAAGCAGAACACGCAGGGGAGATGCTGGCGCTTCTAACGGAGGCGGCAGAGGTGATGGAACAGCAAGGGCGCAAGCAGTGGAGTCCATCTCTCTTCTCCTTGGACTTGATGGAGCAGTACCTGGCGGAGCGGGAAGTGTTTATCCTCTGGCATAAAGACATGGCCGTCGGCATGTTCACGCTGCAGTATAGGGATCCAGCCTATTGGGGAGAGCGGGACGATCCGGCCTATGGTTACCTGCATCGGCTGACCGTACGCGCCTCCTATCGGGGACTGGAGCTTGGAACCAAGATGATTTCCTTTGCGGAATCGTATTTGTTATCCATGGGTAAACAGGGTTTCAGACTGGATTGCGTAACCCATCTGCCAACGCTGAATCAATTTTATCAGCGCCAAGGATTTCAGTTCGTGGCTGAGCAGGATATGGGTGGTCGTGTCGTGAATTTATATGAGAAGAGATTTATTTCATAATTTTACACTTTTATAAAACCTAAGTCGCATGCGCTTGAAACACAGTCAGCAGGGCACGATACATGAGAAAAAGCGATCCGTGACGGATCGCTTTTTTGTATAAAAGTCTGAAGAAATTGATCTCAGAGCTAATATGTTGTTGAAGAACTCGTTTAGGATGAAGAGACATTCGCCCGCAAGCGTCCTTTTTCGTATACATCCTGAAGCAGTCGTGACGGTTGGGTACGAATGGTTGGTTTCGGAAGTACGGTCTCATAAGGTCCAACAACCACAACGTTGCCGGGAGTTCCTTTTACAATCGCTCCATCCTTGATGATCGCTCCCTCGCCGATAATGGCATGCTCGATATGAGCGCCCTTGCCGATTTTGACATTCGGCATGACCACACTGTCCTTGACGATGGAGTATTTGCCAATCTCCGCACCGCAGAATATAACGGAGCTCTTGGCTTTTCCTTCGAAGGTGCATTGGTCATGAATCAAGCAGTCGGTGTGTTCCGTATTGCGGTTCCGCGCTGCCGAAGGTTTGGTCTTCCAGGCACGGGTATACATGGGCCAATCGGGTCTTTCCAGAACAAGCTCGTTTTGGCTTAGCACATCCATATGGGCTTCCCACAGGCTTTCTACGGTGCCCACATCGCGCCAGTAGCCCTGGAAGCGGAACGCAAGCAGCGACTCTTCTCCGTACAGCATCTTAGGGATGACATCCTTCCCGAAGTCATGGCTAGAGTTGGGATCAGCCGCATCCTCAATGAGGTGCCGCTTCAGATAGTCCCAACGGAACAAATAAATGCCCATTGAGGCAAGGTTGCTTTGCGGTTCTGCCGGCTTTTCGGCAAATTCAATGATATTGAGATTGTCGTCAACGCTCATGACGCCAAACCGGCTGGCGTCTTCCCAGGGCACTTCCATCACGGAGATCGTGGCAGGTGCCGCCTGCTGTATGTGGGCTTCAAGCATTTCGCGGTAATCCATTTGATAAATATGGTCCCCGGATAGAATAAGGACATGTTCGGGATTTTGATCATCGATGTATGGAATGTTTTTATAAATGGCGTCTGCTGTACCCAAGTATCCATCTTGGTGTGTGCTGTTGGATGGAAGCAGAGCGATGCCTTCACGTCCTGTATGTGTAAGTCCCCAGGGTTCACCTTCACCGATATGTTCGTGTAATGATTCTGCCTCATATTGTGTTAGCACTCCAACCGTATCGATTCCGGAGTTCACACAATTGCTGAGAGGAAAATCGATTATACGATAATGTCCGCCAAATGGAACGGCGGGTTTTGCCAGCTTGGACGTAAGGGGAGCTAATCGTTTACCTTCTCCACCGGCCAGAAGCATAGCAATACAGTCTTTTCTCTTCATCACGTTTCCCTCCCAATGTATTTTCACGTTGTACATTACATAAACGACATTCCCGGGGTTTGAAACGATTATATTGAAAAAGTAAAATGAAAATTACAAAATTATTTTTCAGGGACATTTTTTATTTTCAAAATGGTTAGAATGGGGTAATAGCACTAATAATATTTGGATTTATAAAGAAAAAGCGGGTGACGATGATTGAACCAAGCAGTTAGGGAAGGAAACATGACTCCGGAACAATTGTATTTATTTCATGAAGGAACCTGGCATCACAGTTACCAATGCATGGGTGCACACCGTGCTACGGAAGATGGAGTTGAAGGCGTGCGTTTTACGGTTTGGGCTCCGAATGCAAGGCAGGTGGGTCTTGCCGGAGACTGGAACGGCTGGGACGGTTCCCAGGACACGTTATATAGGATACCCGATTCGGGAATTTGGAGTCGGTTTTTCCCTGGGATGAAGACTGGAACTTTTTACAAATATCATATCACCGGACCGTATGGAGAAACGTTCTTGAAGGCGGATCCGTACGCGTTTCACGCCGAAGTTCGACCTGCAACCGCATCGGTTGTGACCGATCTCTCTGGATATCATTGGGACGACGCAACATGGAGAAGAAAGAACAGATCCCCCTACACCAAGCCGATGAACATATATGAAATGCACTTTGGAACCTGGCGGCAAAAAGAGGACGGCTCTTTCTATACATACCGCGAACTGGCAGACCAGCTGATCCCCTACTTGCTGGAGATGAGCTATACCCACGTGGAATTCATGCCCTTGGCTGAGCATCCGTACGACCTTTCATGGGGGTATCAGGGAACCGGATTCTTTGCGCTGACCAGCAGATACGGAAGTCCCCATGATTTCATGTATCTTGTTGATCAGCTGCATCAAGCTGGTATCGGCGTGCTGCTCGACTGGGTGCCCGCACATTTTGCCAAGGATGCCCACGGGCTTCGACTGTTTGACGGGGCTCCTCTTTATGAATACGCAGATTCGCAAAAAGCAGAGAAACCGGGCTGGGGAACACTGTCTTTCGATTATGCCAAGCCTGAGGTGATTTCATTCCTCATCTCCAATGCCTTATTTTGGATGGATATGTATCATATTGATGGTCTTCGTGTGGACGCTGTGACAAGCATGATCCGGCTCGATTTTGAGAAGCGCGAAGGTCAGTATAGACCTAATGAACATGGTGGCTTGGAAAATCTCGAAGCGATATCCTTTCTGCAGGAATTGAATAAAGCTATGTTTCGATATTACCCGAATGCTTTGATGATGGCCGAGGAATCCAGCGCGTGGGCAGGAGTTACCGCACCTGTGCACGAAGGGGGCCTTGGGTTCAATTACAAATGGAACATGGGCTGGATGAATGACACGCTGTCCTATGCGGAGCAGGCATTCGAACAGAGGCCTACCCATCATAATTTACTAACATTTCCCATTTGTTATGCCTATTCTGAGAATTTTACATTACCGCTGTCACATGATGAAGTAGTCCACGGGAAGAAATCACTGCTTAATAAAATGCCGGGCAGCTATGAACAAAAGTTTGCAGGACTTCGGATTTTGCTTGGATATCAGATCACCCAGCCTGGCAAGAAGCTGCTGTTTATGGGGGGAGAGTTCGGCCAGTTCATTGAATGGAAGGATCAGGAGCAGCTGGATTGGCTGCTGCTGGACTACGAAAGCCACCGCAAGCAGCTGGCTTATACGGCAGCGTTAAACCGCATGTATGTAGAGGAGAAGGCTCTATGGGAGCAGGATCACAGGTGGGAAGGCTTTGAGTGGCTTAGCGCCGATGATCATGAGCAAAGTGTCTTATCTTACATGAGAATGGGCACAAAACCTGGCGATACACTGATCATCGTCATTAATTTTCAGCCCCGGGCATATGACCAATATCGGATCGGCTTACCGAGAGCGGGACAGTACGTGGAGATATTGAATTCCGATCACACCGATTATGGCGGCTCCGGACTGATCAACGTCGAAGACTTAAAAGCGGAGAAGAAGGCTTGGCATGGACAAACCCACAGCCTGGAGATCAAGCTGCCTCCACTCGGCATGGTGGTGTTAAAGAAAAAGCCGCGTTCCAGAAAATCGCAGGATCGAGAGGCCGTTTCACTGAAGGCAGCAGCAGTAAAAGAGAAGACGGCACGGAAAACCAAACGAATCCAAAGGGGGAAGCAGGATTGAAATTGTTATTTGCAGCTTCAGAATGTGGACCATACATCAAGACTGGCGGATTGGCGGATGTGATTGCTGCTTTGCCGAAATCCCTTCGCGGCATGGGCGAGGATATTCGGGTGGTTCTGCCCAAATATCACGGCATTCCTGACGACTACCGGGAGCGCATGGCGCATGTCGGGGAAACCCGGGTGCGGGTAGGCTGGCGCGAGCAGTATTGCGGCATCGAGTCCCTGGTTGAGGACGGGGTCACGATTTATTTTGTAGACAATGAATATTATTTTGGCCGCGAAGGTATTTACGGCTACATGGACGATGGCGAACGCTTTTCGTTCTTCAATCGTGCCGTTCTCGAGATCTTGCCGGTAATCGGCTTTCAGCCGGACGTGCTTCACTGCCATGATTGGCATACGGCGATGATTCCGCTGCTCCTTGAAGATGTCTACCGCCATGATCCTTACTATGCGGGCATTCGAACCGTATTTACAATCCACAATTTGTTGTATCAAGGCGTATATCCGTACGAGGTGCTGGTCGATCTGCTCGGAATCCACAGCCGTCATTTTACAGCGGAGGGCGTAGAATATTACGGAAACGTGAATTTCATGAAAGCGGGAATCGTGTATGCAGATCATGTAACGACGGTTAGCCCGACTTATGCTTCGGAGATCCAGACCGGTTATTACGGATACGGACTCGACGGGCTTTTGTCAACCCAAGGTTCGAGATTGAGCGGCATTGTGAATGGCATAGATACTAAGAGCTACAACCCGGCGACCGATCCGCATATCGCAATGAAGTACCGGAGCGGTCTGAATAAGAAAACACAGAACAAGATTGCCTTGCAGGAAGAGTTGAATCTTCCGGTAGCACCGCATATTCCGTTGATGTCGATGGTGACGAGGCTGGTCGATTCGAAGGGGCTCGATCTGCTCATCCGGATTCTGGATGAGCTGCTCTACTATGATGAGATTCAATTTGTTGTTCTGGGAACGGGTGATCCGTCTTATGAGCATTGGTTCAAAGAAGCGGCGAATCGGTATCCCAATAAAATGTCGGCCCAGATTCGGTTCAATGAACCGTTATCGAGGCGCTTCTACGCTGGCAGCGATCTGTTCCTGATGCCTTCCAAATTTGAACCGTGCGGTATCAGCCAACTCATCGCCATGCGTTACGGCAGTGTGCCGATTGTCCGCGAAACAGGCGGATTGAATGATACGGTTCATGCATACAACGAGTATACGGGGGAAGGGAATGGATTCTCTTTCAAGGATTACAATGCACATGATATGATGAACACGATCCGGCGCGCGACCTCGATTTACCGTTTGCCTGAGCACTGGCGTAAAGTGACTAAGAACGCATTGGGCGGGGATTATAGCTGGAACGTTTCGGCCAAGGAATATCAGGAGATATACCATCAAATCACCCAATCTCAGGCTTGAACCATAACAAGACACAGGGGTGCAAGGATAGCCAAGTAAAGCGCTATCCTTGCACCCCTGTGCTAGTTAAAGCTCGGTATAGATGTTATGGTGCCAGTTGTCTGAAGCTTCATATTTCTTAATATAGGAGTTTGTACCACATAAGATGAGTTTACTAATGTTTCAATCGCCGGCATAAAATTCGATATGCATAAGGATCTAAATCGATATGCATTGTCCCGTTTACTGGTTTTACGGGCTCTTTTGTCTCGGCATCAATCCAATCGGTCGTGACGATAGGATGCGATATGGTGCGTTTCGAGTGGCTGTTGTTCATCCAGACGATAAAATGCATGGTTTCGTCCGCACGCTCGTACACAATGCAAGGATCATGGAGATTCGCTTGCAGAAAGCGGAAGCGTCCCTGTCTCAGCGCCTTATGCTTTTTCCGAAGCGCGATCATCCCTTGATAAAACGCATACAGCTCTTGGTTTCGTTTCTTTGGATCCCATTCCATGCATTTGCGGCAATTGGGATCTCCGTCACCGGTCAATCCGACTTCGTCGCCATAAAAGATGCACGGCGTACCCATGAATGTAAACAGAAATACAACGGTGAGTTTCATGCGCCGGATATCTTCTCCCACACGGGTAAGCAGCCTCGGCGTATCGTGGCTGCACAGCAGATTAAAGACCACTTCGTTGGTCTGCTGCGGATATCGCATCAGGATCGAGCCGATACGGTTGGCGAACGTGAGCCCGTCCATGTTGCCGTTGAAGAATTCCAGCACCTTATCGGCAAAAGGATAATTCATTACGGAATCAAACTGGTCACCTTGCAGCCAGATTAAGGAGTCCGACCAGACCTCGCCCACGATATAAGCCTCAGGGTTGGCCTTCTTGACAACCTGTCTGAAATCCCGCCAGAAATGATGGTCGATTTCATTGGCAACGTCCAGGCGCCAGCCGTCGAGATTGATCTCTTTGATCCAGTATTCGGCTACACCCAGCAAATACGCCTTCACTTCAGGATTGGCTGTATTGAATTTCGGCATATTTCCGAAAAAGCCGAAGGTGTCGTAGCTGGGAATGCCATCCTTGACCTCGCAAGGAAACTGGTTCACATGAAACCATTCGGCATATCTCGATTTTTCGCCGTGCTTCAACACCTCCTGAAAGGGAGGGAACTCCTCGCTGCAGTGATTGAATACCGCATCGAGAATCACTCGAATGCCTTTAGCGTGACAAGCATCTACTACTTTTTTCAACAACTCATTATCGCCAAAGTGCGGATCCACCTGTTTATAATCAACCGTGTCATATTTATGATTGGAGGGGGAGAGGAAGAGCGGAGTAAAATAAATGGCGTTAATGCCCAGGTCAACGAGATCATCCAGATGATCCAGCACGCCCTGCAGGTCACCGCCGAAGAAATTATCCACCTCCGGCTTGCCGCCCCAAGCCTTGGTTTCTTCGGGATTGATGGCCGGGTTTCCGTTAGCAAAGCGCTCTGTCATAATTTGATAAAACACGGCTTCTTTGGCCCATTCCGGTACTTTGAATACATCGACTTCATGTATGTACGGAAATTCAAAGTAACCTGCAGGCGGATAAGGATAGTCCCATCCAATTCCGCTATCCACCATATAAACCGTTTCATCTCCGGCATGAATCCGAAAGCCGTAGGACAGTCTTTTGTATTTTGGCCTGACTCCGCATTCCCAGTAATCAAACATGTCATCCGAGGCGGCCTTTTCCATGGTGATCTCGAAGTACGTACGGTCCCAATCATATTTGTCGCCAGTCATGGCAACAACAGAATCAATGTCGTTTTTCTTGGTTCGAATCCGAAGATGAATGGTTTTTGTATCATATGCATAAGCCCATTTATCTCTTGGAACATGATACAGTGCTTCTAACAGCATGGTTACACCTCCTATATGAGTAAAGCTATAGCTAATAAATAACCAACTGCTGGCTTGCATGAATCATGGAGTGAAAGAGACCGCCCGGCTAGCCTCCCTATTTATCAAGTACTGCATGTTATGCGCAATTATAAGATGGGAAGGGGACGGATAGATTATGCATCGTCGGAGGATTGCTCACCATAGAACCTCGCATCACTTTCTGGATGATGCTAAAGTCCTGTATTTACATTTATATGCAGGAAAAATTGAACAGCCCGTAATGGTTAACATAGCGAAGTGATTTCCACAATATGGACTCTCAATCGATTCACCCCTCTTAATTTATTTGTTTAATGGTTAAAAGAATCATGAGTAATATAATCCTAAGGGTATGATGAATTGACCATTGTATTAAAATAGTGGAGTAGACACGATATGTAGAATTTAATATAAGGGTGCTGTTCATGAGAACCCATGAATTTTCATTGCATATTCATGCATCCTGTTTTATAATGACTCAGTTGCATTTTTTCTATGGTTGAATTTATTTGTAACAGTTAGGGGAGAAACGAGACATATGAAACGTAAATTTACAGCGTGGATGACCCTGTTCATGGTGGTCGTGCTGTCTTTTGGCAGTATCGTTCATGCGGAGGGTGAGAAGAAAACGGTGATTCTCGGCACGAGTGCCGATTATGCACCTTATGAGTTCCATAAAACGATAGATGGCGTGGATACCATCGTCGGATTTGATATCGATATTGCGAAGGAAATCGCCAAGGATCTTGGCGCCGAGCTCATTATTAAGGACACCTCCTTTGATGCTCTCTTGCCGGAGCTGACGAGCGGACGCGTGGATTTTGTCATATCGGGCATGAATCCGACAGAAGAGCGCCGAAAGAGCATCGATTTCTCTGAACCTTATTATGCTGCGGAACAATCGGTTGTCGTTCGTAAGGAAGATGCACTCAAGTTCAACACGCTTGAAAGCCTGGAGGGAGCTCGCATCGGGGTTCAGAAGAGCTCCATTCAGGAGTCCATTGCAAAGACAATTCCGAAAGCCAATGTGGTATCACTGGATAAAATCCCGGACCTGCTGCTGCAGCTGGAATCCGAGCGCGTGGATGTTGTTCTCGCCGAGTATCCAATCGCGAAGACGAATATGAATGAAGCGACGATGGTAATAACAGACGCTAAACCGACGGCTGAGAATGACGCCTATGCCATTGGGGTTCGCAAAGGGAACGAAGAGCTGCTCAAGAGCATTAATGCTACACTCGAGCGCTTGAAGGAAAATGACCAGATCCAGAAGTTTGTCGACGAGGCCAGTGATCTGGCTGCCGGCCGCACGGCAGAGAATCTGAACACAATTGAATTCTTTTGGAAGTACCGTGATTATTACGCCAAGGGAATCCAGTTTACGTTGCTTATTTCGGCTCTTGGTGTATTTTTCGGCTTCATTCTCGGTTTGATTATCGCTTTAATGCGGATGTCGGGTGTTAAAATCCTTAAGTTTTTGGCTACCGCTTATATCGAGATCATCCGTGGTACGCCGATGCTGGTCCAGTTGCTTATTATCCATTACAGCTTGGCGGCGTTTGATATTAAATTCTCACCGATCCAGTCGGGTATTTTGACGCTTTCTATTAACAGCGCTGCCTATCTAGCTGAAATATTCCGTGCCGGCATTCAAGGCGTGGACCGCGGTCAATTGGAGGCTGCACGCTCTCTCGGAATGACCAAGGGCAAAGCGATGCGCCACATTATTTTGCCGCAAGCGTTAAAAGGCGTGTTGCCTGCGATCGGTAATGAATTTGTTGTCATCATCAAGGAATCCTCCATCGTCTCCTTCATCGGTGTGGTGGACATTATGTATCAAGCCCAGATTTTGCGCGGCATGACGTTTGCGGCAATGAATCCGCTGCTTGTGGCTGCCCTGATCTACTTTATACTGACATTCGTTCTTTCGAAGCTTCTGGGTGTCTGGGAAAGGAAGTTGAGTGCAAGTGATTACCGTTAAGGATCTTCATAAATCGTTTGGCAAGCTGGAAATCTTGAAGGGCATTGACATTGAGATTGCAAAAGGAGAAGTAGTGGTTGTCATCGGGCCGAGCGGCTCCGGTAAAAGTACCTTTTTACGATGTCTCAATTTGCTTGAAGTGCCGACCAGCGGCGAAATTTCGTTCGAGGGTGAGCTGATCACCGCCAAGAATCACAATATCAATGCAACCCGTGAGAAAATGGGCATGGTATTTCAGCAGTTTAATCTGTTTCCTCACAAGAAGGTCATCGATAATATTACGCTTGCTCCTATTCAGGTGAAGGGGGTCTCGGCAAAGGAAGCCGAGGCTACTGCAGACGAGCTGCTGAAGTCGGTTGGCCTGCAGGACAAGAAGGAGGCATATCCTTCCCAGCTGTCCGGTGGACAGAAGCAGAGAATTGCCATTGCCCGCGCACTCGCGATGCAGCCGCATGTCATGCTGTTTGACGAACCGACCTCCGCACTGGACCCTGAGATGGTGGGTGAGGTATTGGAAGTAATGAAGAAACTTGCCGAAGGCGGTATGACGATGGTCATCGTCACCCATGAGATGGGCTTCGCTCGGGAAGTGGGGGATCGGATCCTGTTCATGGATGGTGGTAAAATCGTAGAGGAAGGCACGCCGGACCAGCTGTTTGGCAATCCGACTCATCCTCGTACGCAAGAGTTTTTAAGTAAGGTTTTGTAACTTTTATATCTACATTGTAACAAACAAAAACAGCGCCATACCTGATTGTTTCAGGAATTGGCGCTGTTTTTGTTGGTTTATTGGTAACAATTGCTTGCAGTTTAGGTTACAAAATTGTGATATATTGATGTTCGTTGACATATTACATCCGAATTACCATGCTACATATGAGGAGGCATCTTTAGATGTTACAACAAATGAAATCATGGACTAGAAATTATGGACTTAACAAAAATAATAAGATCGCTGGAAAAACAGCAAAATGGTTTACCGTTACAGCCGTTGTACTCGGCCTGACTTTCGCCGGAGGGGGACTGCAGGCACATGCAAGCTCAGTGCATGTCGCGAAGAACGGCGATACCTTCTACTTCTTATCTAAACAGTACGGAGTAAACATGGACAAGCTGATGAAGGCTAACCCTACGATTAAGGCAACAAATATATACCAGGGGCTAGAAATCACCATTCCAGGGACGGTATCGATGAACTCGACGGCATCTGCTGCACCTATCGCTCCAGGAACCTCCGGATTTACGCCCAGCTTGAGCGTTTCCCCTGAGAAGAACGTGGTAGAAGCATGGGGCAAGACGTTTAATTACAGCAAAACATTGTCGGTCAAGGCTACTGGCTATTCTTCTGCAGCAAGCGAGAACGGTGGTTGGGGCGCGGTTGATTACTTCGGAAATTCCCTTGAGCTCGGTACCATCGCTGTCGATCCCAAGATCATTCCGCTCGGTACCAAGGTGCTTGTAACAGGACATGAGCATCCAGGACTGCCGAAAAAGGCATTTGTGGCAGAAGCTCGTGATATTGGCGGAGCTATTAAAGGGAATAGGATTGATATTTTCATCCCAGGTTCAAAATTGTCCGTGAATCAATTCGGCATTCAGGATATCAAATTGTTCATTATCGAATAATTCAATAATAATTCTAATACGGAAGACGGCTAGATGGATCCAAACTCCAGTTAGCCGTCTTTTTTTGTTCTTCAGATCTATCTCGACTCTGACACGCCTAACATCTCCGGGAGTGTGACGAAGCTATATCCCTTACTCCGCAGCTCGGTAATAATGTCCGGGAGCGCTTCGATCGTTCCGGTTAGGTTGGATCCCACGCCACCTCCGGCATGTTGGAGTACGATCGAGCCTGGCCCAACCGCTGATAAAATGTTGCTTTTCACCTCTTCCTTACTCAGCCCTTTCCAATCGAGGGAGTCGACATTCCAATTCACGACTTTGTATCCGTTTTTGCGTGCCCACTGAAGCTGCTCTTCATTAATATCGCCATAAGGCGGACGGATTAGCCGAGGATCCACTCCGGTTAGGGATTTCAAGATCGTATTGGTACGTCCGATTTGGCCTTTGAATTTGTCCAGGCTCAGCTTGTTCAGCTGCGCGTGATTATAGGAGTGATTGCCAATAGCGTGACCTTCTTCATGAATTCGTTTCGCAAGATCGGGATGTTTTTTGGCCCGTTCCCCCACTGCAAAGAATGTGGCTTTTACCTGAAACTTTTTGAGGATGTCCAGTACTTTTCCGGTAAATCGGGGATCCGGGACATCATCAAAGGTCAGAGCGATCTGTTTGACCCGGGGTCCGCTGGAGCGAAAGGTATCCGGATATTTTCTCAGTAATTGACTTAAAGACGGCGCATCGTCTGAATTTTGGGTCTTATTGCGCTTGGCATGATCCAAGTTTTGGCCGGATTCCGACATGACGGAAGTGTCCTGGGGTTGAAGTGACAAACTATGTACATCAGACGCGTGTGCCGAGATGTCCGGCACCATGAAAAAGAATAACAGGATACACAACAGGCAGCTTCCTGCACGGTATCGATTGAACATCACGATCGGCCCCTTTCGCTTTTTAATATGGTATGCCCAGTTGATCGGGCGATTATCCTCAATATGGGAATGCGATGTTTTTTAGTTTTCCCTCAGAAAGGTGTATAATAACCGGTAACAGATTGGTTATTACATCTGATCATTTGGATATGGAAGGAGATAATCGCTTGGCAGACTTGTTTACACCTTACAATTTCAAGAATTTGACCCTGAAGAACCGCATTGTTATGCCACCGATGTGTCAATATTCCGTTCAAGCTGAGGACGGGATTCCGAATGATTGGCATTTTGTTCATTATGTCAGCCGTGCCGTTGGAGGTACTGGCTTCATTATTGTAGAAATGACAGGTGTCCATCCTGATGGACGCATAACGAATCAAGACACGGGGATATGGGACGATAATCAGATCCCAGCCTATCGCCGTATTGTGGAGAGTGTGCATTCTTATGGAACCAAGATTGGTATCCAGCTTGGGCATGCCGGAAGAAAAGCGCAGGATGCAGAACCGTCAGTAGCCCCTTCTGCGATTCCGTTCAGTTCCCAATACAAAATGCCCAAGATGCTTTCCGGGGCTGAAGTGGAAGAGCTCATTCAAGCCTTCAAGGAAGGCGCGCGTCGAGCTGTTGAGGCCGGGTTCGATACCGTTGAGATTCATGGCGCCCATGGTTACCTCATTCATCAGTTTCACTCGCCGCTAACGAACCAGCGCAGTGATGAATATGGTCAAGACCTTCCTCTGTTCGGTGAGCGGGTTGTTCAAGCCGTTAAGGAAGTCCTGCCCGAAGGCATGCCGATCATAATGAGGGTATCTGCAAAAGAATATGTGGACGGCGGCTATGATGTGCAATACTGTGCGGAGATTTGCAAACGTTACCGCGATGCCGGCGTCGATATTTTTCATATCTCCTCGGGGGGAGAAGGCCAGGTCGGCGCCAATGGAGGTCCGGAAGCGAAGCCCGGTTATCAGGTGGATCTGGCAGCAGAGTTCAAACAGCTGTTAAAGGTGCCTGTTATTGCGGTAGGATTGCTGGATGATTACCATGCCGCGCAAGAGGTGATTTTGTCAGGCAAAGCGGATCTGGTGGCGATTGGCCGGGGCATGCTCCGCGATCCCTACTGGGCTGTTCATGCAGCCAAGGCGCTTGATGGAGGACAGAAAGTCCCCAAGCAATATGAACGAGCATATTAAAAAATGCGTGTTCCAAAATTGTGAGTTTTGAACAACTTCTAAAAAATTTTTGAAACGTTTGGGAACATGCAACGTAAATATTAATCATATACCAGTATTTTAAAGTGAAAGCGAGAGGAAGAGAACGATGTCCATATTTAAAAGATTGCGCGATTTGACCATGTCCAATATTAACGCCATTATCGACAAGGCGGAAGACCCGATTAAAATGACGGATCAGTACATTCGAGATATGACGGAAGATCTTGAGGATGCTGAGAAAGCGGTAGCTTCACAAATTGCCATTGAGAAACGCTTTAAAGCACTTTATGAAGAGCAAGCTGCGCTTGTGGAAAAACGCACGCAGCAAGCGCATACCGCAGCACAAGCTCAAAACGTTGATCTTGCTCGCCGCGCGCTGGAAGAGAAGAAGGCCGCCGAGGCCAAGCGTGATGAGTACAAAGCCAGCTACGATCAGAACAAACTGGCAGCCGACAATCTGCGCGGCAAGCTGGAAGAAATGCGCAAGCAGCTTACAGCGATGAAGAACAAACGTGAAACTTTGGTCGCTCGCTATAATGCCGCTAAAGCGCAAACGGAGATCAACAAAGCGATGAACGGGTTTGGGACTGATACAGCATCGGCCGGATTGAAACGAATGGAAGAGAAGATGCTGGCTATGGAAGCTCGTGCGGAAGCAAGCAATGAAATGTCGTCAAGTGAGAAATCCCTTGATGAAGAGTTTGAGAACCTTGGCAAGGACAAAGTCGTTGAGGATGAGCTTGCAGCCTTGATGAAACAATACGAGAACAAGTAATAACGGATTTTAGCGGTCTAACAGTTATATTGTTCAGGGGGCGAGGGAGAAACAGCAGAGCTGAATGCAGCTGAGCTTCTCCTTCGCTTTTGTTTGATCGTAGATATAAGGGAAGAGCCTTTTATTAGACGTCTGTCTTCAATTGAGGCAGCCCGGGCTTAAGGGAGTTTTTTGTATGTTGAATGTGGAGGCTTAGAGATGGATTTTGATATGATCTTGCGTGTATTGCTATGGACAGCTGTCGGAGGGCTGCTGTTGTTTGTTTTGATGTTTGTGGATTCCCTGTTCACGAAATATAACGATCTTGAAGAAGTGAAAGCGGGTAACATGGCGGTAACCACAAGACTGATATTGAAACTGTTCGCACAAGGGTATATTTTATCCGTGTCGATTGGTACGTCATATCATCTACTTGAGGCGATAGTGGTATCAATCATTTCGTTTATCATATTACTGGTTCTCGAATCGTTGACAGAGCTCATACTGCGTAACTTCGGCAAGCTGAACCTTGACAAAGGAACCCGCGAGGGTAAGACGGGATACGGTTTGTTTGCAGGTTCGCTGCATGTGGTTGGAGCGTTAATTATTACCGCTTGCCTATAGAACGCATAATGGAGATAGGGGACAGGAAAGATGAGTATGTGGAAAAGAATCAGCAATTTATTTAGTAAGCCGGAGCCGCCCAAGGTAGAGAAAAGCATGCTGCAGCTGGCTCCCGGCGATATTTGCGAAGTGTCTCTGGTCACTTATGAAGTCACGGGTCGTGTGCACAATCGCGGTCGTAATGCGGTCGTCTTGACGCTGCAGGATGGCAGCACCATTGCTTATCTGCATATCGAGGAACGCGAGACGGTTCAGTATGCGTTATACGCTCCGATCGATGGACGGCTGGATTCTCCGGATGAGGTACCGTCCATCATCGATTTGGACGATCATGTATTTCATTTGGAAGAGGAATACGGGGGACATGTATCGATCACCGGTCGTACCGCATTTACGCAAGGTGGGGAGCAGTATGTATGGCAATACCAATCGGATGATTACAAGCTGCTGCGAATTGAATGGCAGAACGGGCGGTTTATGTTGTATGAAGGCGAGAAAGTGATACCGGGGGACGTTCGAGTTATCCGGGCGACTTAGGAGTGGTGGCATGAAGGAACGCTCTTTTATATCTATAAAAATCATATTGGTGCTGAGTTTGTTCGTATCTTTATTGAGTGGATGCGGAGCGCCGAATATCAAGGATACCTATCCGCTGGAATCCGTCAATCGGGACGGAAATGCAACGTCCTATGTATACCGGGCAGCTGATAAAAGTGTTCCCGATGTTGCAGACGAGCTCACGGCGGCAAATACGCCGGATCAATCGTCCCCTGAGGATACCGAGCGGATGTTTCTGGTGTATGGGGATGAGTATTACCATTTGCAGCAGGACCCCCAGAAGCCAACCGATACGCTGATTGAGATCAATTCCAGGGAGTATGTTCAGCGCAATTATGATTCAAGTTTTCTGCAAGGTTACTTAACGGCAGTTCTGATCGGGAATTTATTTGATTCGATGGGCGGCGGAGGTTACCGGGGGTATACAAGTAAAGATGTGTATAAACCGGCACAAGGTAACTATAAGAAGCCGACAAGCCAGGATAAGAAGATCGCTCCGCCGTTGACGGTGGACCGGAGCGGGAAGATTACTCGGCGCGGTCAAGATTCTGCCGGTACCGGTGGAAGCCTGTTCCGAAGAAATCCGGATACTAGCGGAGACCGCGGCACGATTAAGCGAGGCGAAAGCGGCGGGGGTTTGTTCGATTCGCCGAAGAAATCGTACAAGAAGCCGAAGACCCGAATGGGATCTGGCAAGATCTTCAGAAGGGGACGAAGGTAAGCAAGAAGTTTATAAGCGTATGGTCGGGTGACCATGCGCTTTTTTTGTCTGGGCACCAATACACACGGTTGGTGTCTTCATTCTCTAGAGCCAAAGCGCAAAGATGAGACCTGACGCTCGGCTCAGAATGTAGTACAGTAAGAATGTCAGGTTTCTTTGAGTCAGAAAGTGAGGAATGCGTTGTGAAGGATATTCATTCGATATCGCCTAAGAAACAAAATCATAAATTTGATCGGCGCGCTTTACAGGTAGCGGACGCACAAGCGCTCGCCGCTTCATATGCAGGGCTTGGTCAGGAGGAAATCATTCGGCTGCAGGACAGTGATGGACGTGTGCTTGCTTCCGATGTCATCGCCCCCCACCCGTTTCCGGCTTTTGCACGTTCGGGCATGGACGGTTATGCTGTTCGCTCAGCGGATTTGGTGGCATGCGATCTAGGGGAAAAGGTGTGGCTTGAGGTTGTCGACCAGATCCCGTGCGGATATGTATCTGCAATCCCGATCGAGCAAGGTAAGGCTTCCCGCATCATGACAGGCGCTCAAGTCCCTGAAGGGGCAGACGCTGTCATTATGCTTGAAGCGACGGAGCTTCGAGTGGAAGATGATGGCCTAACCCATGCAGGCTTCAAGCGGTCCATCGAGAAGGGAAAGAATATCACTCCCCTCGGATTCGAGCTTCAGGAAGGTGATTTGATCCTACGCCGTGGAACTCTCATCGGGCCTGGAGAAATTTCAGTTCTGGCTACCTTCGGCATACATCAGGTTGAAGTATACCGTCAGCCGGTGGTAGGAATCTTCTCGACGGGCACCGAACTACTGGACATCACCGAGCCGCTTGAGCCCGGTAAAATCCGAAACAGCAATACCTATATGCTTGCATCGCAAATTCGGGAAGCCGGTGGTGTGCCAGTGATTATGGAGGCGATCCCGGATGATATCGAGCTTGCCCGCCAGAAGGTGGAGGAAGCGCTGCAGGTGTATGATATCGTGGTTACGACAGGCGGCGTTTCAGTAGGCGACTACGATATTATGGGCGAGCTGGTGACATCCGGCGGTCTGGACATGCTGTTTAATAAAGTCACGATGCGTCCCGGAAGTGTTACAACCGCTGCAGTGAAGGATGGTAAACTGCTATTCGCGCTATCGGGTAATCCGGGGGCATGTTATGTGGGCTTTCTGTTGTTTGTCAGACCTGCGATCCGAAAGATGCTTGGCATGGAGCAGTTGTTTTTAACCGAATGGACGGCAGAATTGGGTTCGGATTACTCGAAAGTGAATAACTTTACCCGTTTCGTCCGGGGAAGCCTTGAGGTGTCAAATGGAAAGCTTATAGCGACACCTGCATCCCTTGATGAATCGAGTGTTATGATCACGATCAAAGACAGTGACTGTTTAATTGTGATCCCGCCAGAGCTTCGAGGTGCAGTTAAAGGCCAAACCGTACAAGTTCTCGTTCTGCCAGGAGCCTGGACATGAAGGTTTTCCAGGTATGCGGTTATAAGAACAGCGGTAAAACCACGTTGATAGCCTCCTTGATTCCACTGTTGAAACGGCATGGCATTCGGACAGCCATCATCAAGCATGACGGGCACGGATTCGAAATGGACCACGAAGGGACAGATACGTACAAATTCCGTGAGGCGGGAGCCGAGGGGATTGCCATCGCTTCGCCAGGGCGTACGGCGATGCTGATGGAAACGGAGCTGGAACTTGCGTCGTTGATCCATTTGTACAGCGATTTTGAGCTGGTGCTTGTTGAAGGCTATAAGATGCAGCCTTATCCGAAGCTCGTACTGCTGCGGGGACCGGAGGACATTGGGCTAGTGGATCAAGTTGAGGAGATCAGGGGTATTGTGGTGCGTCCTGGAATGCTAAAGGAACCGTCAGCCCTGCATGAGATACAGCAGCGGTTATCGGTTCCCCTATTTACTTGGAATGACACAGCGCGAATTACGTCGCTGCTGCTGTCATTATAAAGAAGTTGTGGTTAATCATCGGAGCGGCGTTCAATCGCCTCGGACATCGTTTTGTCCGTTAAGTGGGCGTACACTTCGGTTGTCTCGGTGGATGCGTGACCCAGTTGTTCTTTGGTTTTGTAAATATCATTTTGCAGATAATAATCGGTTGCAAACGAATGCCGCAGCTTATGCACGGTGAGGGCTGGTTTGCCAAAACGCTTGGCGTATTTGATGATCATCGCCTGAATTGCCCGCTTGGTCATGCGTTGCCCTTCATTCTGGCCGTTACGCAGTGCAACGAACAGAGCCTTTTCTTTTTTCGGTACCTTGTAACGGGCCTGCCGAAGCTGCAGATAATATTCAAGATCGTCTTTGGCTTGCGCACGGAAGTAGACCGGGGTTTTAAAGGTTTCGTCGTTATTACCTTTACGATAGACATGGAGCATTTTATTGTTCAGGTCGATGTCTGCCAGATTCAAATTGACCACTTCGGATACACGAAGGCCGGAATTTAATATGAGGCTGGCGATACAGGCATCTCTGACTTTATTTTGCTCATGCGCATAGAGCGCCTGTTTGTTCTGCTCCACATCCAGCCCATAACCTTCGTGAATGTAAGTAATGAAGTCCTGAAGCTCTTCTTCTTCCAGTATTTTACCTTTTAACTTGGCAGCCGTATCTTTGGGTTTATGAATTCGCTTAATTTCCACTTTAGCCATGATGTTACGCTTGAGAAGCGGGTAAAAGTCCTCGTCCTCTGCAATCTGGCTTAAATAATGAAACAGGGAGCGCAGCGATGAGAGCTTGCGGGAAACCGTGATTCTGGAGTTGGTCCCTTCCCGGCGCGTAGTCAGATATAATCGATAACTGGTGATGCTGTCCATGCGCAGCGTCTCCAGCTCGAGCAGCGTCACCTCCCGGTTAGAGGTTGCTTGGGACAGCCCCTCCGACCGGAGCCAGTTAAAAAACGTTTCATAATCCCTTACATATTCGAGCAGGGTGGAGGGGGAGAGATCCGGGAGCTTGTAGTCGATAAATTGCTGTACGAACCAAGGCATGTCCGGCGATTTCTCATCGAGTCTTGCACGGTCGATATCTTTTTGTATATTCATGTTCCACCTCGAATAATTGTCTTTATAGCGATGACCTGTGTCATTAATTACTAGTGTAACATATGGAAAGTCTATCGTGCTTGCAGGTGTCAGATCACGGTGCTCACTGATCCGATATTACGCTTGTGTTTCACTATGAGCGGATACTATGATGAAGATATGAAGCGTTAAATGATAGATGATATGCCCAGGGAGGCGGCAGCATGATTTCAGAACGAGCGGAACGCATGGGAATTGAGCTGGTTCCCAAGCGGAAACAAGCCGTTATCGTAAACTTGATGCAATTGTACCTATATGATTTTACCAAGTATCTGGATATTTCAGTAAATGATCAAGGGCTGTTTTTACCCTATCCGGATCTGGAAGAATTCTGGAAAAAACGAGAACGAAAATACCCTTATCTGATTACGTTTGATCAACGGCCAGCCGGGTTTGCCTTGATCGAACGGATGGATGACGCCGCAGAAGCGGACTATTACATGACGGAATTTTTTGTTATGCAAAAATATCGGCGTACGGGATTGGGGACTTGGGCGGCGACCTGGCTGTTCGATCAGTTTCAGGGCCGCTGGAAGGTGACGCAAGTGAGCAGCAATATGCCGGCGCAAGCTTTTTGGCGAAAAGTCATTGAATCTTATACGGGCGGTCGATATGAGGAATATATTGATCCGGTTCGTCACAATCCTTCGCAATATTTTAATTCCTAGTATTAGCCTGTCGAGAGATCTCGACAGGCTCTTTTTTGCTGCTTAAAAGATTGCAAACCATGCCTGCAAATGATGATGTTATTTCAACATATGAAAAATTCATAATAGAGAAATGCCCATCCATATCCTGATCTAGCCGCTGCATTATTTTCATCTGACTTCCTCTATACCTAGCACATTTTCCTGGTTTAAAAAGGGAGGCATGAAACGAAAAAAGTTAACATGGAAAAATTTCCCCCTGCAAAAGATGAATGTCCCCCTTTGAAACCAGTAGGGCTTGGAATAAAATTCTGGTAGACAGCAAGTATTACATAAAGTTCTGAAAAAATACTTAGGGGGATTAGAAATGAAAAGGACTTCCATGTTACTCATGAGTGTCATGTTGTTGCTCTCCATGTTCCTTGCAGCATGCGGTAACAGCAGTGGCACCAACACTCCTGCTGCTGAAGGAGATACTCCGAAGAAGGAAACGCCGCCGGCAGAAGAGAAGAAGGAAGAAGCCGCTCCGGTTTCGCTCCGCGTGTTCTCGACTTTCGGAGGAACTGACGCAGCTCGCGAAGCCTTCCAGGCAGCGTTGGATGAATTCACGAAGGAGCATCCGAACGTGAAGATAGACAACGACACCATGTCAGCAAATGATGACGGTTTCAGAACAAAAGTTAACACCGACATGAACAGCGGCAACGAGCCTGACTTGTTGTTCTACTTCATCGGGGCTGACGCAGAAGGATTCGTCAATGCCGGTAAAGTTGTGCCGTTGAACGAAGTTCTCGACGCTGACGCCGAATGGAAGAACGGCTTCATTCCTGACGCGCTTGAGCTTGCCAAGCAAAAAGACGGTAACATTTACGCTGCACCATTGACCGGTTTCTATGAAGGCTTGTTCGTTAACAAAAAAATCTTCGAAGAAAATGGTCTGGAGCTTCCAACAGACTGGGCGAAATTAACCACAGCTGTGAAAACGTTATCTGCCAAAGGCATTATTCCTTTGTCCGTACCATTTGACCAATCGCACTACCTGATCGAGCATACGATTTTGTCTGCAGCCGGTCCTGAAAGCCAAAGCAAAGGTCTACTTGATGGCATCGATCCAAACTGGGAAAAAGCGTATACGGCTATGAAAGAATTGTATGACCTGGGCGCATTCCCTAAAGATGCAGCAACGATCGACCTGAGCATGTCCGGCAACTACTATAGTGAAGGCCTGGCTGCTATGACCATCGAAGGATCTTGGGCAGTTGGCGGTTGGAGCGATGATACTCGTGACAACTCTACAGTTCTGCCATTCCCTACGGTTCCTGGTGGCGCTGGTAGCGGTAATGATATCGTAGGCGGTTTCGGTTCCGGTTTCTACCTCTCCAAAGCCACTTATGATGATGCAGCCAAAAAAGAAGCGGCAATCGCTTTGCTGAAACACCTGACTTCCCCGGCATCTATTCAAAAAATCGCTTCAGCTAACGGTGGTACACCAGCTGCTGACGTTGAAGTGACTGGATTGCCGCAAGTAGCTCTTGACGGATTCGCTATGGCAGCTAAAGCAGCTACCATCGTTGCACCAGTTGACAGTAAAGTTTCGCAAGAAACGTTCGGTAATCTTCGTGCTAACGTGCAGCCTGTAGTGGAAGGTAAGAAGACTCCTACTCAAGCGATCGAAGAAGCGAAGAAAACCGAGGATGCCAACAAAAAATAGTTTTCATCAGAAACGGTAGAATTAAAAGTGACGTTACGCCGCCCCTCTGCTTTCATTTGGGCGGCGTAGTCATTTCGGCAAGGACATATGAAGAAAAATAAACATCAAGGGTGATTAATATGAAGGGTGATCGCAAGTACATTGTGATGTTTTTATTACCCGCAGCAGCCATCATGACAATCTTTCTATATTATCCGTTCTTCAAGAGTTTGTATCTTAGCTTTTATCGCACAAGCGGCTTTTTCGACAAAAAGTTTGTGGGATGGGCTAACTATGAGAGACTCGTTACGGATAAACTGCTCGGCGCTGCAACGTTGCACACGTTGGAAATCATGCTCTATGTTATCGTGTTTCAGGTTGGGATCGCACTTGTGTTGGCCGTCCTGGTAGATAACATTTCCAAGCTCAAAGGGTTTTATCGAACGGTCTTTTTCTTCCCGGTTGTCATATCCGGTACTGCCATTTCCTTATTATTTGTATTGTTCTACAATTACAACTTCGGTTTGCTGAACAATTTGCTGGCGAATTTCAACATTGAGAAGATTTTGTGGCTGGATGCGAAGAATGCGCTTAAGGCAGTATCGATTCCAACGGTATGGCATTATGTGGGCTTTTATTTCGTCCTGTTCTTGACTGCCATGTCCAAAATACCAGCGGATTATTATGAGGCTGCAAAATTGGAAGGAATCACCGGGTTCAAGAAAACAACAATGCTTACAATTCCGCTCATCATGAGTGACATTAAGGTTGTTATCACCCTTGCCATTACGGGAACGTTGAAGGTGTTCGAGTTCATTTGGGTCATTACAAGCGGCCAGAATGGAACGGAAGTACTGGGAACGTATATGTACAAAAAGGCCCTGGTGGATCAGAACTTTGGTTACGGATCGGCGGTTGCTATATACATGGTGATCTTTGGCGTACTGCTTGCGTTGATTGCCAACCGTTTGATGAAAAGAGACGAGATTACATACTAAGCATTATAGGGGTGTACTGTTATGGAGCCAACCATCGTCGTTGAACACAAAACTCAGCGCGTTAGGAAAAGTCGGTTTAGTTTAGGCACCACGTTGATGTACGTGATTTTGACAGCGTGGTCCTTAACAACCATCTATCCGTTATTCTGGATCGTGAATAACTCGTTCAAGGTTTCTCGCGATGTGATGAATAATTCCTTTGGCATCGCATGGGAACCGGTGTTTGTTAACTATCAGAACGCATTTGACCGTATCAATATCGGAAGAAGTTATATCAATAGCTTGGTGATGTCCTTCAGTACCGTATTGTTGGTGTTACTGCTCGGAGGACTAGCCGCTTATGTGCTGTCCAGATTCAACTTTAAAGGCAAGCGCACGATTTATTCCATTCTATATGCGACACTTTTGATCCCGGCGTTTGCGACCGTAGTTCCGGTATATGAGCTTCTTATCAAAACCAGCCTGGTCAATACATACTGGGGCCTGATCTTCCCGCAAACGGCAGGCAATCTGACGTTTGCGACCTTGGTTATTGCCGGTTATATGGCAACGATACCGAAAGAGCTTGAAGAAGCTTCCTTTATGGACGGATGCAACCGATGGCAGATGTTTGTTAAGATATTCGTTCCGATCTCGCAGCCTGTATTTGCATCGACAAGTATCTTTGTATTTATGTGGTCGTACAATGACTTGTTCTCAGCGTTGATCTTTGTAAACAAAGAGAATGTCCGTCCGATCGTTGCATTGCTTAATGAGATCAGTTCCCAATACGGAACAGACTTTGGCCTGATGGCTACGGCAGTATCGTTGACCGTTATTCCGGTACTGATTGTGTACCTGTTTATCTCAAAGTATATTCAGAAAGGTTTGACCGAAGGAGCCGTCAAGGGTTAAGGAGACAGCGAATTCAACGAGTAGGCAAGTCAAGAGGGGACGCCTTCGTCACCTGTTTGACTTGCCTATTCGTTGTTATATTCCGTTTAGTGTTTTAATCTGAAGCAGAGTCAAATCAGCATTTTAAGCAGTGGGTCACATGCTCCTTATTGGTGTTTTGCTGAGTTTCACGAACTTTGGGTTCGATCATTTGGCCTTGATTTTGTTTGGACTGTTCCATCCTACTTCCTCCTTGAGTGTTGGTTTCGAATATAGTGTAGACCTTGACATTAATGTCAAGGTCAATCGTTTTTTTAAATCATAAAAAATCAGGTGAGCATTTCAATATATGAAAAATTCACAACAATGAAGAAACACGCTCCCTACCTCTCAAGCAAGCTGTTTTTGGTTGCACCCGTACCTAGTTACGACGAAAAGGATAAAATCAATCATCATACTAACCAAAAGAAAGTTATTGACAAAATATTAGCTTCGTGTTAATTTGTATATACAAATGAGAGGTGACTGGTTATGAACATCGATGATTCCATACTAAGCTCATGCTTGTTTTTTACATCGAATCGGTTTGCTCGTTCGATGACCAAGATGGCGGAGGAAGCCTTTGCCAAAGCTGGTTTATCGCCAACATATTCCTATGTTCTGGTGGTAATCCATCAATATCCCGGCATCACGCAGAAAGAGCTAAGCGATAAGTTATCGATTGCTCCATCCACAAGCACCCGGTTCATTGATAAGCTGGAGGAGAAGCAGTTGGTACTGCGCCAATCCGAATGGAAAGAAACGCATATTTTTTTAACGGATGAAGGGAAGTTGTTATATCAGGAGCTGAACCAATATTTTGAACAGCTGTATGGACAGTATGTTTCCCTCTTGGGGAAGGAACATAGCGAACAATTAACTAAACTTCTCCATGAATCCAGTGAAATATTGAAAAAGGGAATATAAAGCCTCTTTTTCACCCCTCATTTGTATATACATTTGATAAAGGAGAGATTCATCATGAAGATTGGTATTATCGGTGCAACAGGGAAAGCGGGAAGTCTGATTCTCAAGGAAGCACAAGCACGCGGTCATGAAGTAACGGCAATTGTACGTAATGCATCCAAGGTCTCCGATTCCAGTGTTAACATTTTGGAGAAGAACGTGCTGGATTTGACTAATGCCGATCTTCAAGGCTTCGATGTTGTCGTGAATGCCTTTGCGGCGGCGCCCGGGCAGGAAACTCAATATGTGGAAGTAGGCCGAGTATTGATAGAAGCTCTGAAAGGCACGAATACCAGACTGTTTGTGATGGGTGGTGCCGGAAGCTTGTTTGTTGATGAAGCCAAAACCTTGCGACTCTTGGAAACTCCTGATTTTCCTAAGGAATATTATCCGACGGCATTCCACGCCGGTGAGAATTTGAAAGACCTGGAGCAAACTTCTGATGTCAAATGGACATTTCTTAGTCCGGCAGCCTTCTTTAATCCGAAAGGTCAACGCACTGGCAGCTATCAGGAAGGCAAGGACCATGTCATTGTTAATTCGAGCGGTCAAAGCTATGTCAGCTACGCGGATTATGCGATTGCGGTAATGGATGAACTTGAACAGCCGAAGCATATTAATGAGCGTTATACGGTAGTATCCGAGGCTTAATTAGCATTGCAACGACCATCATATAGATCCTTGAACAAGCTGATTTCATGATGAAATCAGCTTGTTTACATGCAGGAAATCGGCCTTATCAAGTGAATAATACATCATATGAAAAATTCACAATAACAGAAAACTTCAATTTATCTAGCTAACTTCGATCTAATGCACCCCAACCTCCTGTATAGTCCCTACACAAAAGTGAAAATGGTGGGGAGAGGATCAGTCATATACTGGAAAATGTTCTTCATTCCGTTAAAATGTATAAGTTATGCGCATGGTTGCATTATCCAGTGACCTGCATACAACATCCGTTGTACGCAGGCTGATCCGGAGTGAATTGACAGTATAAACCGTTTTTGGATTGTGACAAACGTCGCAAGATATAGGAGTTCATAAGAAACGAATATTGATATCACGAAATCGGCCAGTAGACATTTTTGGCATCTTAATTTGAAGTGTAGACTGTTTATAGGTCGCAATGCTTTGTGCAGGAAGAATGGGGACGGGTAAGACGATGGTCTGGCTTTGATCTTTTGGCAAACCTTGGATTTTAATTTGTGTCCGATTTAACTTAATCCATAAGTTTTCCGGATGGACACGTTTGGGTACATAACATTTTACAACCAGAAAGTTATGGGTATCAAAAGTTTCATATCGAAGTGTATTAGGGTTAGGCAGCATTTCATTTCCGGCGGTTGCTTGTCTGATCGTATCCTTTACATAATCTTCAATTACGCTTGGATCCAGCTGGAAATCCTCATTGAGATCATTAAGATCTTTGAATGGAAACGAATTATTGTTGAAAAAAGAGTCCTTTGACAACCAGTCAGGCCGTTTGGATCTTGAGTTCACTCTATATCCCTCCCTCGTTCTGTAAATTCATTATATGGGCGAAAGAATGTTATAGTGACATCTGGGCTTTCAACCACATAGAATAAATCCAAGCGTATGATTTTGGAATGAAGAGGTGGAATTGTGGTTTCGATTATCGGCAATATGAAGATTGTAAACGTGGGCCCCAGTTCTACGGTCTTGGTTGGAAATACAGGCGTCATTGATTTAAACAGTACCTCAAAAGCTTATTCCGGCGCCAACTCGTTCACCACTGGCGATAGTATTGGTACGAATATTACAAACAACCAGGCCAGCAGCACGAATACATTCGATCCGGACTTGATCGATTCACCTAATGCTTAATTAAGGTTGTGATCCACTGTGAATCTAACAGTACATCAATGTATTAATATACAGCAGCTTCGGGTGGGAGCGGTGACTAATTCTTCGGTGCTGCAGATTGGAACCGCCGGAGAGATCCGGGCATTATCCAATATATATAACACAGGTGGGTTTACAGGCCCTGCACCGGAATTCGAGCCTCAGAATAATAGCAATAACCCCTTGGTCCCATTACCTGCGCCAACTGAAGGACTGTACAGGCAAGAATGAGGTGAATCACCTGTGCATAGATTGTATAAGGAGCAGGGGAGGCGGTTCCATGTATGATTATTATATACAGCAATTGTTCTATATTCTTCAAACCCAGTCAGAGCAGCTGAGTAGAATGGAACAGATGCTGAAGGAAATGCGCAGTCAAATAGATCAATTAAAACCGGGAAGCGAGAAAACGATAGATCGGGTGCAATATAATTTTGATTTATTGAAGATTGAAAAATTGGAAGGCACCTTAAATATTGGATTGATGCCTAAGGCTGGGCAATCCCTGGACGATATTACCGTGAATGGTCAGCCGTTAGAACAGTCTCAGACGGGATATACAGGCGGCGAACTACACTCGAACATATATCAGAATGTATCACGTTATCTAGAAGATATCGTACCTAAGCAGATCGAGCGCATGCTTCCCGAATCCAAGCTTGTAGTTGGTGATGAATATGCTGGGGTTATTATTGAAGATATTCGTAAACAACTCGGAGACCGTATAACGGTTTATCTGAAGCAATATCAAACGAATAGGGAAAATATGAACCCGCAAGATGTTGAGCAATCGATCGTCAAACAAGTGAAGAGTGAGATCGTTACGGCAGTCGAGCAGCACCTTCTTAATTTGCAACGAGGGAAGTGGAATTCAAATGAAAATGACAGTCGTCAATAAAGAGCTTCAGGTTGGTTCGATCCGCATTACAGCGATCTCAAGTTCATCGGTACTGTTGATTGGAGATACCCATATCATGAATTGCTCCTCCATGTATGATACGCCTTCCGAATCACTGCAAACCACCCCACTTGTTCCGTTATCTCCGGGTGCCGCATCATGAAGCGTCATTCACACGTTGATCACATGTATATCATCAATATTTCCAATAGCTCCGTATTTGTATGCGGTGAGTCGGGACATATCGATGCCGATACGCGTGCATTGGCGGTTCAGCGGCAGGTGCCGGTGTTTTTTGAAGATGAGGGACAATATGAGGATTACCCGATATTTTCTAGGTCCATACCCACATGGCCGCCGCACTCAGACGTAGAACTAAATATTATACAAGATTATAAAAAGATTCATGTGGGATGCGTCGATATTATAGCCACTGCATCTGCATCGGTTGTACAGGTGGGTCCGAACGATACTATGGATTTGGAATCCAGGGTGAAGGCGATCAGACATTTTATTACGGATGCGCCCGAGTATTTAAAGGATTATAAGGGAGTTATCGTCAAAAAGAATTTCGTGAAGAAGGACTAATCTCAGTTAGTTCGAAAGCTTGCTACCCTGACGATTCCCTGGATTGGTAGGAGATATGTGCAGAACAGGAGGAGCGCCATACGCTCCTCCTGTTTCTATGTGATCTACGGATTATTCTCCTTGCTGATGGGCAGCTTCGTCTTTGATCTCTTCTCGGAAGCCGGAAATACTCTTTTCGCGACGAGCATTACGATCTTGAATCTGTTCTTTCTCACTTGCCGGAATCTCATCCCCGAACTCCTCGAGATAATCTTCGGCTTCACGGTAGTTCTCAATCGTGTTCTGGACGGCCTGCTGCAAATGTTCTACATTGTCTTCGCGATTATCGGGTTTAGCCATGAGTTGTCACCTCCTTAAATTCAACTGCCTTGCTAAAATTTCACACCTCAAGAGTTTTCCATAATAAAAACATCCTTATGCATACGAGGCTGACACTATCAAAAAAGCTACAGTATTGTAAATATTGCAAGTCACTTCTTTACATATCCGTTGGACGGAATATGTTATAATGTCGAAAAAGCAGACTTGCAGCATGATATCGAAATAAGAGGAGGAAGAATTCTTGAAATCAAGTCGTTTTATATTCTGGCTCAGTATGCTAATGATGATGGCATTGATGTTAGCAGCCTGTACCTCAGAACCGATAAAACAACAGCAAACTTCTACAGTAGAAGACCCTCCTGAATCGGTTGAAGAAGAAGGTCAGACCATTACACTAGTTACGCCGGATACGGCGATGAAAGCGCCCGAGGAAAAAAGTAAATATCAGATACATACACGGTTGACGGATTTCCAACTCTTAAATGAGTCAACAGGGATTGCTTGGGGGATAACGAACACGGAGCTGCGCCTTTACCAGACCCAGGATTATGGTGAAACGTGGGTTGATATCTCTCCATCCCCCAATGTACAGTTCGTTGATAAACTGGAGTATGGGAAAGACATCGTGTTCACGGATAAGAAACATGGCTGGATTATACGCAACAAGCAGAGATCAGCTGAAACGATTCTGCTCAATACGACGGATGGGGGAGATACCTGGAAGCTTTCATCGCTGCCGGAGACAGGTATCGTCACGGCCATGTCCTTCGTTTCATCTCAGCAGGGATGGATTATGGCGAAGGGAGATCTTTCCCGGGGCTCTGAGGAGAAGTCGCTATTTCGAACCAGCAATAATGGCGGATTATGGGAAGAGGTTATGCAGAATACAGAGTATCCTACATCTCGTGTTCCCGGCAGCGTGATTCCACGAACAGGGTCCATTATCGGCTTAACTTTCACGGATTCGCTTGTCGGATTTGCGACCATTCGTGAAATGCAATCCTCCAAATTGTATATTACCCGTGATGGAGGTCAGAGGTGGAAGTCCTCCGGACAGATATTCAAGAGCAAACTGCTGGATCAGTGCGGTTCGGTCTTTGCCGGCGCCCCCAAGTTTCTGGGCAGAGGCAGTAGTGGAAGTGAGGTTTATATACCGATTACCTGCGTCAAGGAGGAACAGGCGAGCTATTTGGGTTACTTTACTGCCGACACGGGGAAATCATGGAATCTGGTGTCATTCCCCATTGCGGGTGATACCGGTCAGGGGTCTATTCAGCCTGTTTTCCGGCGGCTTCATGATGGGTGGAGAATGGTGAACGGTATTGTTTATCATACGAATGATATGGGCAAGACCTGGAAGCCATTTCCAAGGAGTAAGCTGCTGAACGATAATCTTGCCAAATATCCGAACGTGGTAAAACTGCAGTTTACATCTTCTGATGTCGGTTGGATGCTGATTGAAACATCGGACAAGAATCGATCGCGTCTGATGAAGAGCAGTGACGGCGGGGCAACCTGGCAGGGTCTATAGTTTTCGACGAGAATATATGATCTGAATATGCCGATAAAAAAAGCAGATTGAAAAAGCTTTATCGAATGTGACCATCAGTTCGGATAAAGCTTCTTTTCGGTATATATTGTGAAATTAATCACAAACAATAACCTCCATGTATGCTACTATAAAGGTGTAATCAGATACTCTAAATTGTTTAGAAGGGGACGATCCTCATGCATACCGATCAAATGACGATAAATTTCCTCCGCCTTTGCTACCATTGTGATGATGCTTGTTTATGCGACACCGAGGAGCAGTGTCTGGCCTGCTGGAATGAGCAGGGAATGACACCGGAGGAGCATGAAATGACAGGACAAGAAGAAACGATGAAATGGATGAGATTGGCTTACGATTGAATGGAAATGAAGACAATGAAGACAATAAAGAGAATGAATGAAACAGGACGTTCTAGTCCCGGGAAGAAGCTGATGACTGGTAAAATGCAGACATCAGCTTTTTTGGTGCTCCCAGAAAGGGACAAGTTCTTTAAAATTTCAATCAAACTTTCCATAAGGTATGAGTTAAATTGTCCGAATTAAAGCATATACATATTTCAAGACAAGGTGGAGGGGGGAGCCGTATGGGATCGGGGTCAGTGTGGATGTTCGATTTTTTCGGCAGCGTTATGCCCGTGTTTTTCATCGTCGTCATCGGGATCATTTTGCTGTCGGCCGGTAAGGGAATCTTGCAATGGAGTCAGAATAACCGACAGCCTTTGCTATCGGTCGATTCCAAGATAGTGAGCAAGCGAACGGAAGTGAAACACACGCAGCAGACAGATGATACGATGTCGAGCCGTACTCGTACCACCTATTATCTGACATTTGAAGTGGAAAGCGGAGACCGTATGGAGTTTGTTGTGAATGGGGAGGAATTCGGCATGTGCGCAGAAGGAGACGAGGGGCTGCTGCGTTTTCAGGGAACCCGGTATTATGGGTTCGTTAGGCATCCCAGAGCGCATCTTAGCGTGGTTCGAGGTTATGACCATCCCAAATAAGAGACGAGTTTGATTTTTATATGCGCCTTCTCTTGTGGTATATATGAAGGAGAAGGAGGGACAGCATATGAAATTTCAGGATAAAACGGTTGTGATCACGGGCTCTGCCAATGGGATTGGCCGCGGATTGGCTGAGGCTTACGCTCTAAGCGGAGCTCGAGTGATATTAAGCGATGTTCATGAAGAGCAGGGCAACCTGGCGGCAAACATCTTGAAGGAACAAGGATTGAACGCTATCTTCGTCCCTTGTGATGTAAGGAAGGAAGAAGATATTAACCGCCTGATGAACCAAGCCGTCCAATATGCAGGCACCATCGATATTTTGATT
This sequence comes from Paenibacillus sp. ISL-20, assembly GCF_018613005.1. Taxonomy (NCBI): domain Bacteria; kingdom Bacillati; phylum Bacillota; class Bacilli; order Caryophanales; family Paenibacillaceae; genus Paenibacillus; species Paenibacillus sp. ISL-20. The sequence goes on along the minus strand of NZ_JAGGRD010000003.1, from coordinate 63,391 downwards.
AATAATGCCGGAGTTTCCCGTTGGAAATCGCCATATGAGCTTACGGTTGAAGACTGGGATGATGTGATCAACACGAATGCCCGAAGCTGTTTTTTGGCTACGCGTGAAGCGGCGGTACATATGAAAAAGGCTGGAAGTGGCGGGGCTATCGTCAATATGTCATCCACGCGTTCGATTATGTCCGAGCCAAATTCGGAGGCTTATGCAGCTTCCAAAGGAGCTATTGTCGCGTTGAGCCATGCCATGGCCGTCAGCCTGGGACCTGATGGGATTCGGGTGAATTGTATAAGTCCTGGCTGGATTGAAACAGGAAATTACGATGAGCTCCGTTCAGTTGACCATAAACAGCACCCAGCCGGGCGGGTAGGGACCCCAGCTGATATCGCCAAAGCCTGCTTCTATTTTACCGATCCGGACAATGATTTCGTGACGGGGGCCCATCTGGTTGTGGATGGCGGCATGACCCGCAAAATGATATATGCGCCTTAGTTCTTCTGAATATGAAGAGCGTCTTCCTATGGAAGGCGCTCTTTTTCTTGATGGTCATGGGGCCGGTGTCTACCATATGATACAAATTCGTGATGCATTAACACTTTTGAAGAAAACCTGTTCATGATAAATAAAAACAGTATGATGTAATTAATGTAAGTACGATAAAAGCCACATCTAAAGAATGGGAAGGAATGAGGGTATGGGGAAATTGACGACAACCAGCACAAAAAATGAGCGTTCCAATCGAGTGTCCGTGTTCGTTACACTGCTCATGTCCTATCTTGTGATACTGCTGATCCCGGTCATCGTGTTCTGGGGACTGTATACGCAAATCGAGCGGATTATGATCGAAAATGCCAACAACTCCAACATGGCACTGATTGAGCAGGCGAAGCAGGTGGTGGACAGCCGATTGGATGAAATGCATCTGATTTCCCGGAACATCACTTCGCATCCGCGACTGGACGGGCTGCTAAAGGCAAAATCCCCTCAAAATGGAATCGAGAACTACAATTACTACACTTTCATGCAGGAAATGCAGCGATATCGTAACAGCAGCAGTTTTATCACCGATTTTTATGTATATCTACGGGAGAGCGATACGGTTCTCAGCCCTTCCTTAAAGACAACGTCCAGTGTCTTGTTTTCCGATATTTACGGATATGAGAAATTAACCTATCAACAGTATCAAACAGATATTCTGCACAGCATCCACTTTAACCGGTATTTGCCTGTTACTGAAGTGGGTAAGGGCTTAAATCAGAAACGCATGCTCACATATATGCAAACGCTTCCGTTTGGGGAGAAGGCCAATCCCAAAGGCGCGCTTGTTATGCTGATTGAGGAGAGGCAGATCGCAGGATTGCTTGATGAGATTGTGAAAACAAACCACGGAATCATTTACATCAAGGATGCCAGCGGCCAAGTGATTCTTAGTGCTGGTGAATCCGAGGTTCGCAATATGGGTAAAAACGCGGATCATCCGCGTGTGTTGACAGTATCGACAAGATCTTCGCGGAGCGGGTGGGAGTACGTATCGGCTGTGCCGGAAAAAGTGTTTATGGAAAAGGTCAATATGGTCAAACGAATGGCCGTTGGCGTTATGGCCATCTGTCTTGTCGCTGGGATTGCGGCCTGTGCCTTCATGACCTACCGCGCGTATTTCCCTTTGCGCGACATCATCCGCTTCATCCGGCAATCCCATCCGGCTAAGGAGGGGAAGGTACGTAACGAATATGATTTTATCAAATCGACCATGGCTGATTCCTTCGGTAAGCAGACGGAGATGAAGGAGCAATTGTCCAGGCAAACCCCGGTGATTCGGTCCAATTTTTTACAGCGTTTATTGAAGGGAAACGTGGATACGGCGGATATGTCCGATCATGCTCTGGATTTCATGGGGATCTCGTTCCCGCATTCCAGTTTTGCCGTTGCCTTGATCGAGTTGAGGGATGCCAGCGGGTTCATACATAATGAGCGGGAGAGAGAATGGGCCCTGATCCGTTTTGTCACCGGGAAGGTGGCAGAAGAAATTCATCCCTTTACTGCATATTCCGTGGAGCTGGAGAAGAACCTGGTTGCGATTATTCTAAACATGCCAGAGCCGCTGAGTGATGACAAGGCAGGTCAGCTGTACGATTGGGCAGAGCAGGTGAAGCAGGTGCTTGAACAGCGCTTTAAATCCGAAATAACGATCGGGATCAGCGATATCCGTACAGGTCTTGGATGCTTGGCGAGCGGCTACACCGAAAGCTTGAAGGCTTTGGAATATTCCATTTTTACCGCGTATAAACCGATTTTATTGTACGAAGAAATGAAACAGAAAACGGGGGTATATTATGATTTTCCCATTGAGACGGAAATCCAGCTCATTAACGCGATGAAAAGCGGGGATACGGATAAGGCGCAGGATATCATCCAGTGTCTGTACCACAATAACTTCAACGGACAATCCATCTCGCCTGAGCTCGGCAGACTCATGTTCGCTAACCTGCTCAGCACCATGTTTAAGCTGCTGAATGCTTTGAATTTGAAGTACGAGGATATATTCGGCGAGTCAGGCAAATCGCTTGAGGAAATTACGGAGGGGAGTACGGTAGAGGAGCTCTATCGGGAAGTGAAATGGATGTTCGGGATGGTTTGTCTCTACGTAAAAGATCAAAGGGGCGATTCCTCTTCGCTGCTGCTTGAGAAGATCAAGAGTTACATTACGGATCACCACGACGATGCCATGATCAGTCTGGCTTCCATTGCCGAACAATTTGATATTACACCGCCGTATCTGTCGGCTTTCTTCAAGAAAAACAGCGGCACTAATCTCACGGATTACCTGGCCAAGATTCGGATCGAACGCTCCAAGGAAATGATGCGGGATGCTAAAAATACGATTTCGCACATTGCCAGGTCCGTCGGTTATACCAGTGACGTTGGTTTTATCCGGGTATTTAAGAAATACGAAGGGATCACCCCGGGAAAATACAAGGATACCCTGCATTCCCTATCATCGACCTTAAGAAATGATCATCTCAATTCTTAATCCCTGTTTATACATGTTGAAACTGTACGGTATACGATGTAAGCGTTTCAGCATTAATATTTGGGGCAGGGCTGGTTGGAATCACCTAAGCCTAGTCTTATCGGATGATCATTCATTAGGAAAAAAGGGAGGCGTCGTGATTTGAAAACAAACCGGAAACGTGTTGCGAGACTTGCGATCTTTATGCTGATTGTGGCTATGATTGCCGGATGCAGCGGAAAAGGCTCGGGGGCCGTGGAGCCTGCCAGCGAAAAAGGTAAGGAAGGAACAGGCGTGGCTGCTGGCGGTGAAACGGGATATCCTGGGCAGCTTACCTATTGGGTATCGCTAAATGGAAACGCTTCAGCAACAATGCAGGATATGAACGGAATTGCCGCATATCAGGAATTGGAGAAAACGACGGGCACCAAAGTGAAGTTCCAGCATCCACCGGCGGGTCAGGAGGCAGACGCCTTCAATATCATGGTCTCGTCAGGCAATTTGCCGGATGTTGTGGAGTACGGATGGGCCAACGTATCAGGAGGTCCGGATAAAGCAATATCGGACGGTTCGATTATTCGCCTGAATGAGCTGATTGAAGAGCATGCTCCAAATGTATCGAAATTGTTGAACGAGCATCCGGAATACAAAAAGCTGATTACGACAGACGGAGGCAACATTTACGTATTTCCGTTTATCCGCGGGGACGAGTATTTGCTGACCTTTAACGGCCTTATTATCCGCCAGGATTGGCTTGATCAGCTACAGTTATCCGTGCCGGAAACGATAGATGAATGGTATGAAGTATTAAAGGCATTCAAAACCAAGGATCCCAATGGAAACGGGCAGGCGGATGAAATCCCGCTCCTGCTTGATATGGATATGACGGCAATCAATCATGCGTTTGTCGGTGCGTGGGGAATTACGACAGGTTTTTATCAGGTGGACGGGAAGGTGAAGTATGGTCCCATCCAACCGGAATTCAAATCATATTTGGAGACGATGAGCAAATGGTACGCCGAAGGTCTCATTGATCAGGATTACGCGGCAACGGACGCTACGCTAAAAGACGCCAAAGTGACCAACAATCAAGTGGGTGCCTTCTCCGGTTACATGGGCAGCAGTCTCGGCCGCTATTCTGAGCTCATGCTAAAAAGCAATCCGAACGTAAATCTGGTAGGTGCTCCGAATGTTGTATTGAAAAAGGGAGACACTCCAATCCTTGGACAGAAGGATTCGCCATTCAACGGATTTGGCGCGGCCATTACAAAAGCGAACAAGTTTCCGGCGGAGACGGTGAAATGGCTTGACTATAAATACGGTGAAGAAGGGCATATGCTGTTTAATTTTGGGGTCGAGGGAGTCAGCTACGATATGAAGGATGGATACCCGACTTACACAGATGAAGTGATGAAAAATCCGGATGGCCTATCGATCACTCAAGCGTTGTCGAAATACAATCTGGCCAGTTATTCGGGACCTTTTGTCCAGGATCGCCGTTACATCGAGCAGTATTCCGCGCTTCCCCAGCAAAAAGCTGCCATTGAGACATGGATGAAGGCGGAGAATGACCGTTTGATGCCGATTATTTCGCCAACGGCTGAGGAAAGCACACGTTATGCCTCGATCATGAACGATATAAATACGTACTACGAAGAGATGGTCAATAAATTCATTATGGGCGTGGAGCCGATCAGCGAGTTTGATCAATTTGTCCAAACGGTTCAAGGTATGGGCATTGAGGAAGCGCTTCAGATTCAGCAAGCCGCGTTAGACCGGTTCAACAGCCGTTAAATTGTAGGTGCATGAAGAGGGAGAAGACTTCAGGATTCTCCCTCTAACTATGAATGATTTTTTTGTCAGAGGAGGGCACAGGGTGCAGCTTAAGGAAGTGACAAACCACGTTACGATACAGAGCAAGCCAGAGAGCTTCAGCACAAGAGTTGCGAAGGACTTTCGCCGAAATTCCACAATCTACCTGATGCTGCTGCCGGTGGTGGCGTTTTATGCCGTGTTTCACTACGGACCTTTATATGGCCTGCAAATTGCGTTCAAAAACTTCTCGGCAGGGCTCGGTATATGGAACAGCCCGTGGGTTGGATTTCAACACTTCAGCGATTTTTTTAACGGATTTTTCTTTGAGCGGGTGGTTTCCAATACCATCATCCTGGGTGCGTACGATCTCATATTTGTTTTTCCCGCCTCCATTGTGCTGGCGTTAATGCTGAACGAGGTTCGGCATCGCATATTTAAGCGGACGGTCCAATCCATTACGTATATTCCCCATTTCATATCCGTTGTCGTGGTTGTCGGGATGCTGGTGGATTTTTTGTCGGTAGATGGGCTGATCAATCACATCATCACCTACTTCGGCGGAAAACCGATTTCGTTCATGCGGCTGCCGGAATGGTTCCGCACCATATATACCTCATCTGCCATCTGGCAAGGGATTGGATGGGGATCTATCATTTACCTCGCGGCCATTTCCAATATCGATCCATCCCTTTATGAAGCGGCTAAAGTGGACGGTGCCGGCCGCTGGAAGCAGATGCTTCAAATTACGCTGCCCGGCATTTTGCCAACGGTCATCATACTGCTCATCTTGCGGATTGGTTCCTTTATGGCGCTGCAGGATGAGAAGATCCTGATCATGTACAATCCGGTTATCTATGAGACGGCGGATGTTATCGGAACTTATGTCTACCGCAAGGGGATACTGGAAGCGAGTTACAGCTATAGTGCTGCTGTCGGCATGTTTAATTCCCTGATTAACTTTATGCTGCTCATTGGAGCCAATTATCTCAGCAAGCGGTTTACCGACACGAAGCTGTGGTAGAAAGGGGGCATCTCATGCGAACTTCAAAATCTGTCAGTGAAGTCCTGTTTGATTCTGCGAATGTCATTCTCTTGTGCTTGCTATCGATTGTCACGTTATACCCGTTTCTCTACGTATTGTTTGCTTCAATCAGTACACCGGCCGAATTCGTTCAGCACCGGGGTATCCTGCTGTGGCCCAAGGGCTTCTCGCTGGATTCTTATCGAATGGTATTTGAGAACCCCAATATTATCCGAAGTTACCTGAACACGATATTTTATGTGGTGGTCGGCACGACCTTGAACATTCTGATGACGGCTCTCGGAGCCTATGGCTTATCCAGGAAAAATGTGATGTGGAAGAGCACCATTATGATGCTGATCGTAATGACGATGTTTTTCGACGGTGGGCTCATCCCGAAATACCTGCTCGTGAAAAATATGGGTCTGATTGATACGTACTGGGCTTTGATTATTCCAAGCGCCATGACGACATGGAACTTGATTATTATGCGAACGGCATTTCAAGGCGTACCGGATGCGCTTGAGGAATCCGCACGGATCGACGGGGCCAGCGACTGGACCATTCTGTTCCGGATCATCATCCCGCTATCGCTGCCGGTCATTGCGGTGATGGTGCTCTTTTACGGGGTATGGCACTGGAATAAATGGTTTGATGCCCTCATCTATTTAAGGGATCGGGACTTGTATCCGCTGCAGCTGATCCTGCGCGAGATTCTGATCCAGAACGATACCAGCAGCATGATGACCTCGGTAGGCGGGGGAGACCGGATGCCCGTTGGCGAAACGATTAAGTATGCAACGATTATGGTGGCTACGCTGCCGATCTTGTTTTTGTATCCATTTTTGCAGAAATATTTCGTGAAAGGCGTCATGATCGGAGCCATAAAAGAATAAGGAGGTAGTGGACTCATGTGGGAGCAAGCTATTATGGATGCGGTAGAAAAAACAAAGAGGAATATTGGACAATTCCCGATGAAGTTTCCTCATATCACGGAAGAGAAGCGTTACGAGTGGGGAGAAAGTAATGACTGGATTGAAGGATTCTACACCGGAATGATCTGGCTGTGTTATGAATATACGAAGGACCCGCTGTTTAAGGAAACGGCAATAGCCCAATTGGAGGATTACAAGCTGCGTCTTGAGGAGAAGCGACATCTGGATCATCACGACATCGGATTTCTGTATCTGCCCTCTGCCTTGGCAGCGTGGATTGTGGATGAACATGAAGATGGTAAACAGCTCGCTTTGAAAGCTGCGGATCATCTGATGCTGCGCTGGCGGGAACAGGGACAGTATATTCAGGCCTGGGGCCGGAAGGGCGACGAGAAGAACGGCGGTCGCATTATCATCGATTGCATGATGAACATACCGCTGCTCTACTGGGCCTATGATCAGACGGGGGATGAGCGATACAAGCGCGTGGCCGTGGCGCACGCGGATAAGAGTCTACGCTACTTAATGCGGGGGGATGATTCGTCGTATCATACCTTTTACTTCAATCCAACAGATGGAACGCCCATCCGAGGAGGAACGCATCAAGGATATCATGACGGCTCAACATGGACGCGCGGCCAGGCATGGGCCATCTACGGATTTGCGCTCTCATACCGCTATACCCGTGAACCGAAATATTTGGATACGGCTTTACGTGCTGCCCGTTTCTTTATCGAATACCTGCCGGAGGATCATGTCGCGTATTGGGATTTTGACGTTCCGATTGAAGAGGGTACGCCTCGCGATAGCTCCGCTTCCGCCATTGCGGCGTGCGGCATGCTGGAGATATTGGAGCATCTGCACGGAGAAGATGACAATAAAGGGCTATTGACAGAAGCCGTTGAGAAGTCGATGATATCTCTCGTAAACCGATATTCTACCATTGGTGAGGCGAGTGAGGAAGGCTTGATTAAACATGGTTCCTATTACGTCAGAGGCGGTGCCGGGCCTGATGATTATATGATATGGGGCGATTACTATTACCTCGAAGCCTTGCTGCGACTGACCAAAGGGATACCTGGCTATTGGTATGAGAGAGGTTAGTATAATTGAATCTGTGAAACATATTGGGGATGCCGTGCGCTATGCGGCACTCCCTTTTTTGTGTAAAATATCAGAAGATCATTGTTCACAATATACTCATTAGCATTGTCAGAATGTCTTTGTTATGATGAGGAAGATTCAAATTTGAGATAAATGGTTTGGAGGAGATATGTGTGTTGAAACATGTGAAAGCTTCAGTCTTGCTGACCTTGGGTCTGCTGCTAATACTGGTGTTCCCGACTGCAACGTGGGCCCATTCCAAGCTGGAAACCAGTACGCCCGCGGCAGATGCCAAGCTGACGGAAAGCGTGCAGGAAGTAAGCCTGTCATTTAATGAAAATATCGATGAAAACTTGAGCACGCTCAAGATTAAGAATGCGCAAGGCGAATCGGTTGAAGTAGCGGAGGTCAAGATCAACCAGAATACTATGCTGGGCACACTGGCTGCACCGCTTCCATCCGGCTCCTATACGGTCGAATGGAAAATCGTGGGCGGCGATGGACATCCCGTGGATGGAACATACGCCTTCGAGGTAGATGCCCCGGAAGCGGAAGTTACCCCGGAGACACCAGCAGGTACTGAAGAAACGCCTGCGGATACAGGAAATACACAGGATGAAACAGCACCAGCAGATAACACCGCTGCGGACAACACGGATCAGACGGCTGACCAGAATCAGCAGGCAGACAACACTTCTGCTACCGATACCGAACAATCGGCAGGCAGTGGGTCAACCCTGTGGATCGTCGTCATCGTGATTGTAGCGGTTGTTGCAGGATACTTTGGAATTAGAGCATCACGGAAGAAAAAATAAATGTCTTACTATTGGTTAGGTGAGCCGTTTCTATATCTAGCCTACGCCATGCTGGCAGGCATCACGGTATTGTCCCTCGTACCGAAAGCATATAAGCCGGAAATTTCAGTTCCGGCCTGGCTTGGTCCAGTGGCAGCAGCAGCCATCATCGTATTCGGATTTGTGCCGCTGCTGCAAATCATCATGTTTTTCAAGGATGATATCGGGTTCTGGAAGTCCTTTAACAGCATCATGTTCAAGTTCAGTGAGGGCGAGCGTTACGCCTGGATTCTGGTTCTCTCGATCCTATTGGCGATTCTGACCATGATCGTCCGCCGGAAACCCGGTTCTGTATTACGCTGGCTTATGCCTATTGCCTTGCTGGGCATTGCGGTGGCCATGTCCTCGTTTAACCACGCGGCATCCCTGTTCGATGGCGTTGGACAGCTTGCATTCTTCGGTCATTTCACCGCGATGGCGATATGGACGGGGACGTTGCTGCTTACAGGATGGTTCAGCGCGGATCAGGAGCGCTGGAGCGCGTTTCTCAGATGGTTTCATCCATTAGCGGTCGCCTGCGTCATCGTTGTGATCGGATCGGGTCTGTTCCTGATGACGGCGGTGACGCCGGAGCCCATAAACAGCTGGACGCTGTCTTATGGTCAGGCTCTGTTGGTGAAGCATATTCTCATTCTGCCGCTGTTGGTATTCGCGTTTGTCAACGGTTATCTTGTAAAGCGCAAGCTGCGCCGGGATTCCGGTTATCGTCCAGCGGCATGGGCACGAAGTGAAGGAGTTCTGATCTGGTTGATCTATATCGTCACCGGATATATGAACCAGCAGCCGGCTCCGCATGAGGTGATCGATACATTGGCCTCCTATGGTCCTGCTGCAACCTTTGTTTGGTTTCATCCCGGGTTTACGATTGGTGAACTGGCTTTTACGTGGAGCTGGATAGGAATTCTTAGTCTGTGTCTCGGGCTTGCTCTTCTGTGGAATGTCGTGAACGTATTTCGCAGAAACCGGGCAGCTGCCTTCGGGCTGTTAAGCGGCTTAGGCGCAGTTGTGTTGATCTATTGCGGCCTGATGTTCTCGGTTACCACAGTTTAATATCGTTTGAGTTGACAAGGTCCTTGCTGTTTACGCAGCAGGATCTTTTTTATTGTTGAAAGTGCCCAGTCTTTTCAATCTTTCTGTTATCGGGAGCTGATCGGTGAGATTACGGAAATGTACATTCAGGAGCCGGCGAGAAGGCAGGGGCTGGCGGGCTTGCTGATCGCTTTCCTGGAAGAACAATTGATTGCGCGTGGGGTTAAGGCCGTAAAGGTGCTTACAGGTCATGATAATCATGGGGCCATTGGAGTTTATGAGAAATCAGGTTATAAGCGGGAGGATGAAGTGTTTCTGGAGAAAGAGCTGGAGTAAAATGTTGCACGACTATAAAATTATGGATTTAATCCATCTTAAGCATGTTAACCCTCCGCTTACATCAGGATCATCATGCTTTCTTTATTTACTGGAATATCTGAACACTTTATTGTGGATGCTGAACATCGCTCCGGTATTGACCAGGCGTGAGCCCTGTATTTCGCTTAAACACCGAGTGGAAGGCGTGCATGTCCTTATAACCGACCTTTTCTGCAATCGTACTGATTTTGTCCGGGGTGGTGCGCAGCAGCTCACGGCTCTTTCGAATGCGTACGGTCTGCAAATAGTGATGCCAGCTCTGGCCTGTATACCGGCGGAATAACCGCTGCAGGTGGCGTTCGCTGAATCCGCTGATCTGTGCAAGCTGCGTCAAAGTGAGCTCTTGCATGTACTGCCCCTCCACGTATTGAAGAACATCATGAAAGGAGTGGTGTTGAGGCTCTGATGTCATGGGTTGTGAATGTTCAATGGCCCGGTTGAACTCTATGATCAGCTGTAGCAGCAGCGTGTGCAGATAAATGGTAGAACCGCTGCCTGGCATGGCATTTTGCTCATAAAGGGAGCCAAAGAGCCTCTCAAAGCGATCATGACGGTCCATAATCGCGTGGTACCCAAGGGATCCATCTTCCATACGTTTCAAAAAGGCTGCCGTATCCGAACCTGATGCAAAAGCAATCAGTTTGGGCAGCAGCTGTACGGAGAATATGCAATTGTTCACAATGAGCGGTTTCCCGTTCGCAGCGGTGGGTCTAAATACGTGAGGCATTCCGAGTGGTATATAGAACATTTGACCTTTGCGTACGCGTTGTACCGAGTTCTCCAGGTGATGAAAGCCTTCACCCTCCGCAATATAAGCAATCTCCAGAAAATCATGGTTATGGTAAGAGCCTGTAAAATTCTCCACGTTGCGATTCACATACATCAAGGTGTCGTCCTGGAAAAAGGTATCTCCGTGATAGGTTTCCATCGGTCGTTTCATCGTACATGCTCCTTATCATTAATCGTAGGATTAGATGTCCGTTATGCCACATCGAATTGTCCGTTATCCCCATAATTCCACGTTCAGGTTCACTTATAATAATAGTTGAAATAGGCACGGTTAGGGAACCACATATCCCGATTTGCGGCCTATAAAACTTGTTTGTTGGGCTAACCCTTAATGAACGTGAACGGAGGAATGTCTATGTTCAGCGTAACGGATCTACGATGTGAGTATCAGCATAATCTGATAGGAATCGGCGAGAAGCACCCGCGTTTTTGTTGGAAGTTGGTCTCGGACGAAAGAGCAGTCAGTCAAACGGCCTATGAGATTGAGGTTTCGAATGATGATACCTTTGCCAAGCCCCTTTGGACCTCAGGGAAAGTGGCTTCATCGCAATCGGTGTTTGTGGAATTAAGCGAATGGAGTACGTTGTCTTGTAAGCGCTATACTTATCGAGTCCGCGCATGGAATCAAGCTGGTGAAGTATCGGAATGGTCGGATACGGCCTATTACGAGACGGGGAAACTGCAAGGGGAGAAATGGATAGGAGAATGGATTTCGGCACCTAGGTCTTTGCTGCCTACTGACTCTGCTCATCTACCGCTGCTTCGCCAGAGCTTCAGCATAAAATCGCCCATTGCGAAGGCAAGAATATACGCCTCGGCCTTAGGTCTTTATGAACTGGAACTGAACGGACAGCGGGTGGGAGATGGTTATTTCACGCCCGGCTGGACGAGTTACGATCATACGATTCAGACGCAGACCTATGACGTGACGGAGATGCTGAATTCAGGCCAAAACGCGATCGGCGCTTGGCTCGGAAATGGCTGGTACAAGGGACAATTGGCATGGGAGGATCGGAGCGCGATCTATGGAGAGCGTTTAGCGCTTCTGCTGGAGCTGCATATTACGTATGCAGACGGGAGCGAAGAAGTAATTGCAACCGATTCAAGCTGGCAGTCGGCCAAAGGCCCGATCCAGATGTCGGAACTCTACCATGGTGAAACCTACGATGCGCGGCTGGAGCTGGAAGGGTTCAGTTCAGGAGATTATAACGCAAGTGATTGGCACGGTGTCGAATTGATCGATCACGGTTACGAGAAACTGAAGCCTCAGATTAACGAGCCCGTGAGAGCCGTTCAAACGGTGGGGCCTGTTGAATGTCTGACCACACCAAAAGGTGAAATCGTCATCGACTTCGGTCAGAATTTGGTGGGCTGGGTCCGATTTACCGTGTCCGGTGAGAAGGGCACCATGGTGATGCTGCAGCATGCGGAGATACTGGATTCCGAGGGTAACTTTTATACGGAAAACCTCCGAACCGCTAAACAAACGATTCAGTACACGTTAAAAGGCGGCGGGAAAGAAACCTATGAGCCTCATTTTACGTTCCAAGGCTTCCGATATGTCCGTTTAGACGGTTTCACGGAGGATCAGCTGGACCGGGGGGCTTTCGAAGCGGTTGTGCTTCATTCGGATTTTGAAGAGACCGGGACATTCCAATGCTCGGAACCCATGGTGAATCAATTACAGAGCAACATTCGATGGGGACTCAAGGGGAATTTCCTGGATGTGCCCACGGATTGCCCCCAGCGTGATGAGCGGCTTGGCTGGACCGGTGATGCACAGATGTTTATTGGTACGGCGGCCTATCTTGCCAATGTGGCACCTTTCTTCACAAAATGGTTATCGGATCTGGCTGCAGAACAGCGCGATGACGGAGCCGTTCCATTCGTTGTCCCGCATGTGCTTGGCGATGAAGCATATGCTTCGGCCGCATGGGGAGATGCAGCAGTCATATGCCCGTGGACGATATATGTCAATTATGGCGATCGACGGATTTTGGAGCATCAATATGAGAGCATGAAGAGCTGGGTCTCCTACATTCAGGCTCAGGGAGAGAATGAGTATTTGTGGAATACCGGCTTTCATTTCGGCGATTGGCTGGGGCTGGATGCGAAATCAGGAGACTACGTGGGTGCTACGGAACGGGATTTGATAGCGTCGGCGTTCTATTGTTATTCGGTAGAGCTGCTTAGGAAAACGGCCGTCGTATTGGGACAAGAAAAGGATGCGGCCGCGTATGCCACGCTTAAGGAAAGGGTTGTCGCTGCATTTCGTAACGAATTCGTGACCCCGTCCGGAAGGCTCGCGGCAGCGACACAGACCGCACATGTGCTTGTGCTCATGTTTGGCTTGCTGGATGAAGAGGCAGAAAAACGGGCAGCGAAACGTCTTTATTCCCTGCTGGAGGAGAGTAGATTTCATCTAACGACCGGCTTTGTGGGCACACCCTATATTAACCATGTGTTAAGCCAGCATGGTATGCATGACGCGGCATATAAGCTGCTGCTGCAACGGGACTATCCATCTTGGCTGTATCCGGTTACGAAAGGCGCTACCACGATATGGGAGCATTGGGACGGTATTAAGGAAGACGGCAGCTTCTGGAGCCGGGACATGAATTCGTTTAATCATTATGCATACGGAGCCATTGGCGAGTGGCTGTATCGTACGGTTGCCGGTATACAAACCGTAGAGGAAGCGCCGGGTTATAAACATATTGTGATTGCGCCTGTGCCGGGCGAAGGATTGACGTGGGCTGAAGGCAAGATCGATACGCTGTACGGAACCGTCCGGTCAAGTTGGAGAATGGAAAGTGGAGGAGCGTTTCAACTGGAGGTATCCATCCCGCCAAATACAACGGCGGAAATCCGTCTGCCAGGCGCTTTTGATGCCTCAAGCGTTATCGAAGGAGAGGCGATAGCTCTAGACCAAACGAGCGGGATTCATTCTGTGCGTGATGGGGAAGCAGGAGTTATGATTCAAGTGGGCTCGGGAGAGTATGTATTCAGATATATTTATACCTATCACGCAGTGAAGTGATGAATAAGCAGAGAGCTAAAGTTCCTTACCGTGGTGAATTACGGCAAGGAACTTTTTTTCTCCTCACATAGTCACATTTATGGGCGAATGCACATACAAATACAAAGTGATCTTAAGGAAGCGAGGGGAACTCTGTGGCAGTCATCAAAACGAATTCGAGTGATGTGGATCTTCTGGCAAGATTGATCCGCGCAGAGGCAGAAGGTGAAGGCGAGCAGGGCATGCTCATGGTCGGGAATGTCGGCGTGAATCGGATACTGGGCAACTGCCTGGATTTTCGAAACATTCGCAACATGAACGATATGGTTTTTCAGAGCCCGGGTGGTTTTGAGGCAACACAGAAAGGCTATTTTTATCAACGGGCCAGGGATCGGGATCGTCAGCTTGCCCAAAGAGTGATCAATGGGGAGCGCATATGGCCGGCGAGCAATGCCCTTTGGTTTTTCCGCCCGGCAGGGGATTGCCCGGCTACCTGGTACAATCAGCAGAACACAGGCCGATTCAAAGCACACTGCTTCTTCACCCCGACATATGCCGATTGCCCGACTGTTTTTTGATTCATGTTATACAACCGCTTAGGCGGGAGTTATAAATTAAAGGAGGAAATTACTTATGTACAATCAAGGTGTGCCGCCTGTGAACTTCATGAATGGAGTCCGTTATCCGGGAGTGCCGAGCCGCGGGACGGCTGGTTATACGGCGAACATTCCACCGCAGGTGCCTAGCGGAAGCCCAATGACTCCAGGAGGCACCGTTGTTCCGGCCCCGCAATTCGAACAATCTTACGTTGAGAATATTCTTCGACTGAACCTGGGCAAACAGGGAACCTTCTACATGACATATGAAAACAATTCGCAATGGAATGCCAAGGTGTTCACAGGCGTGGTCGAAGCCGCTGGACGCGATCATATCATTATCAGCGAACGGTCGACAGGACGCCGTATCATCCTGCTGATGGTAAACCTGGATTATGTCGTGTTCGACGAGCCGCTTCATTATCAATATCCGGGTGTTATCGGCAACCCGCCTCCGACTGGAAGATAACTTCTAGCAGCCAGCATATGCATAATAACCTTCGTTTACTTAGGCGTAGACGGGGGTTATTTCATTATGTTTTAGATGGAAAATATTCAATTTTGTGCGTTTTTTTCCACAAAGGTGCGTAAAAACATCGAATTCTATTAACATTTTGAATGTTTATTCATAGAATATATCAATTCATCGAAAAACGAGTGCTAACGGCTGAGAATCAAATTAAAGCTTATAACAACGCTGATTAATGTCATAAGACAACGTTTGACTGTGTATCGTAGTACTATATAATTACTTATATAGCTTGATGAAGTCGGAATAAGATGAGGAGATGAGACCATTGGGAAGTTGATGCGTAGTCCGAATACGTTGTTATGCTTGATGGCACCACACATTTTTAATAACCGAAGGAGGTGTTCCTATTCGTCATAGCATGCTGTATGGCGGGTAGGAGATCGATTGAGTGACCCCTTACCGAGTTTGATAAGTTTAACCTTGGTATTGATTCTTGTCCTGTTAAATGGATTTTTTGTATCGGCTGAATTAGCTTTCGTTAAAGTGAAAAGCAGCCGCATTGACGCTCTGGTCGAAGAAGGACATAGACGTGCAAAATTTGCGCAGAACATACTGAAGAACCTGGACGGATATATATCCGCATGCCAGTTAGGTATTACCATCGTGTCCATTGGACTCGGATGGATCGGCGAAAGAACGATATCCGCCATGATTACGCCTTGGTTTAATGGCATTGGCTGGAGCAATACAGCTGTTCATGCCGTGTCCTTGGTATTAGCCTTCATCTTGATTGCACTCATGCACATTGTATTTGGTGCATTGGCGCCTAAGACGGTGGCTGTTCGTAAAGCGGAACAAATTACGCTGTTATCAGCAGGTCCACTGCGGGTATTTTACACCATCATGTTCCCGTTTATCTGGTTTGCCAATGGGCTCTCCAATAACGTTCTCCGCCTATTCCGGATGCAACCGGTGGTTGAGCGGAATGTGCATACCGAGGAAGAACTACGGGATATGATGAAAGAGAGCAGTGAGAGCGGCCTGATGGATAGCACGGATATGGTATTGGTAGACAACATTTTTGAATTTGCCGATACGACGGCAAGGGAGATTATGATCCCCAGAACAGAAATGATCTGCTTATACAACAATCTCTCATTGGAAGAAAATCTGAAGATCGCAAGCGAGGGGATGCGAACCCGTTATCCAATCTGTGACGAAGACAAGGATCATATCATTGGCTTTATTCACATTAAAGATCTGATGCGCGGATTCGTTCATGACCAGCTTTCCTTGATTCGCCCGATCATTGCTGTTCCTGAGTCGATCAAGATCAGTGATCTGCTGCGAAGAATGCAGCGGAGCAAGACGCAAATTGCCATTCTTATTGATGAATACGGCGGGACTTCAGGACTCGTAACCCTGGAGGACATTATGGAAGAAATCGTCGGTGAAATTCAAGATGAGTTTGACGAAGAGCGCCCGGGCATTGAAAAGGTGGGGGAGGATGAATACTCCATTGATGGATTGATGCTGATCGATGAAATTAATGACCAATTTGGTCTGAACGTGGATACAGAAGACTATGATACTATCGGTGGATGGCTGTCCTCACGTCTTGAGGTGCTGCTCCCACACAAAGGTCAATCTGTCATGTATGAGGATTATCGCTTTGTGATTGAGGAGACCGAGAATAAACGGATCTCGCGAATTCGTCTGATCAGGCAGCAGCAGCAGCTGATTCAGGAAGAAGCAGGCGCGTAAATTGGATATTAGAAGAAGTAGCGACATATTATGCCGCTACTTCTTTTTATTTGCAAAGAGGTTTCAATAATTATATCAAACTGTGAAAAATTAGATACTTTTATGTCGAAACCATGTGTTAAAATATGGATGTTCCTAATATATTGAAAGAAAGGTGATATGATGTCAAAAGTACGCAGTCCTAAACGTATAGCTTCAGCGCTTGCAGTCAGTGTTCTATTAAGTTTATCTCTAGCGGGAGGGGCATACGCGGATTCCGCTGCAGACATTGCACCCGGTGCTTTAACAACTCCGCCTCCGGTGGAAATGAATCTGAACTCTTCTATCAATATTTTAGCCAATAAATATTTGATGAATTATTTTTCTTCAATTGGGAAAGTAAGCAGTACTCAAGTAGGCATAAGCGGTACTACCAGTGCTTCTCAAGCTGTTGATTCTCTGGGAATCAATTATGTTCTTCAACGCTGGACGGGCTCTGCTTGGGTTGATGCGGGAGCTTCATACGATAACGGAACGAATAAGGCCTCGCTGAGCGGAAGCAAAACTTTCAATGTGCAGGCGGGTTATTATTATCGAGCTAAGACGATTCACTGGCTCAATGAGAGCGGTACATATGAAGAAGGGACTTATCACACGAGTTCGGTTTTGGTGGAGCTATAATTCGAATACGGATTTATGAAGGAGTGTCCCAAAAGATCATAGATCTTGCGGGGCATTTTCTTTTTTTTCGTTGAAAGACTCTCCGTGAAGAATCTTCTCACCCATCGATGGCTTAATAATCTGCTCATGTGGACAACCATAAAACAAAAAGGTCGAAGACCAGCCCTCAATTTGAGCCTGTCTTCGACCTTTTTACGGTACATAAATGATTGATCCAGGCTATTTTTCAAAGAAATAATATACTTTGGGACAGCCAGTTCTTTTTTAGATTATCTAAAAATCATTGTATGCTGTTTGCAATTTTTGTGAGTTCTTCTTCAGTAAAGAAGCCGCTAATGGACACAACTACTTGATCATTATCGTATAAGAAGCGAAGGTTATTTTCGGTTAAATAGGCTTTCGCTCCGGATTCAAGCACAATCGTCTTCTTGATATCCCCATTGAGATTGATCATTTTGCCAAGTTGCATCCCGATGAGATCAATATAGAAAAACTTATCATCCGAATTTTTATAATGGAGATGAAGCTCGTCAACATCTGGATTTTCCTCCGTTGTTAATGCGGTAGCCTCATGGAATTTGTAATCTTCCGGAAGATAATTGATTTTTGGTATTTTAAAAACGGCACGTTTTTGCGATTCTGTCAGAGATTCATCGGTATCTGTGAAAGGAACATATTCGGTGTCCACTAATTCAGCTGGCGGTACATACTCTTCTGGCTCTATTCCTTGTTCCGGTGGGGGAGCGGTTAATGCCTTGCCCTCATCAACAGGCTCTCGCATGCCGAATATTTGAGTAACCACACCATTTCCCCAATCCTTGATCTCCTGATAAACCGGTGTTACCGCTTGAGTTACAGAGGATGGAGAGAATATCAACGCACCAAAGGCCATCGATGCGGCGATGACTCCGGCTAACTGAAATCTGTGTCGACGCTGTTTCTTTTTGTTAGCCTGATTGATTTGTTGCTTGACCTGCTGCCAAGATTGTCGTTTGGACTCGTTGTCAGTAGGGAGTGAGGAACGTGATGCTGCACGATCAAAGGCTTCGTCAAAGGCTTCATCAAACCAATCATCGTATTTTTCGTTGCTCATCCAATTCACCCCACTCTCTATACAGCATTTTTTTTACGGATTCTCTGGCACGAAACAAGCGCTGCTTCACGATCTCTTCACGAGTATTCAGCAGCTCCGCGATTTCCCTGTACGTCAGACTATGCTTCCAACGGTACTCAATCAATAGCTTGTATTCAGGCTTCAATTGGTCGAGGTAATGCTCGATGGATTCCTCCAGCATATTCGACTCCACCTGATGTTCCACGTTTGTGGAAGAAACTGCCACGTCCTCTTCATTAATAAAAACACTCTCAACATCCACTTGGTTACGGTATTTTTTATTTTTTCTTAAATAATTCATGGTTGAGTTTTTGGCGACGACTCGGAGCCATCCCCGCATCTTGCTTTCCGTTTCAAAATTCGGCTTACTTGTGATCACTTTTATAAAGGACTCCTGAATGATATCCTCAACAGCAGCATGATCCCGTACGACATACAGTATCTGTCCATAAACGAGGTCATAAAATTCATAATAGATTTCTTCCTGAATAGGTTCGCTCAGATCAGCGAAATCTGCTGCAAGGAGGAGCTGTAATCGGTTGGACACGCGATAATCCCCTCTCTGGTGTAACCATCCTATTTCTCTCATCATTTTACAACATATCGGGTAAAAAAGCCCTATTAATTCTAATAACAGCCAGCTTTGAAGACTGTTTCCGGAAAATGGGTCTATTCTTATGAAGTCATGTGTTTGAAGCGCTTTAGCTTATGAGTTAAAATGGCAAGTCATAGACATGCGTCCATCTCTTCATCATATGCTCGGCAACCTATCGGTATTAATCGAAATGGGGTTGAAGTTGTAACAGGAAGGGCGTAGAAGGTCCATTATGATAAAAAAACAGAGCAGCCTCTGTTTAAAGGGCTGCTCTGTAGTATAGTTCCGATCTCATTACGATGTGCTTGTCGTGCACATAACGGAATTGCAGCGGTTTAAGCCCAATTCCCGTTGATGAATACGGGTTCTTCCGTGCCATCATGAGTGATTCCGGTAATATTAAGCTCTTTGGAGCCCATCATGAAGTCGACGTGGGTAATGCTGGTGTTCAGACCGCTTGCTTGAAGCTGTTCGGACGTCATGGTCTTGCCGCCTTCAAGGTTAAAGGCATACGCGCTGCCGATGGCCAGGTGACAGGAGGCATTTTCGTCAAACAGCGTGTTGTAATACAAGATGCCGCTTTCCGAGATCGGGGAGCGATAAGGCACAAGCGCAACCTCGCCAAGATAATGCGAGCCTTCATCCATGGAGATCAGGCGGGTTAAGGTATCTTCGCCTTGTTCCGCGGAGAAATTGACGATGCGGCCATTCTCAAACGTAATCGAGAAATTGTCGATGATGTTACCGCCGTAGCTCAAAGGCTTCGTGCTGCGTACGGTGCCGTTCACGCCGGTTTTGAGAGGAGCGGTGAATACTTCCTCCGTCGGAATATTGGCAACGAACCGCTCACCTTTCTCGTTGTGGCTGCCCGCTTGGGCCCAAATATGCCCCTCCGGAAGCTCGATCGTAAGATCCGTTCCCGGTGAAGTGAAGCGGAGCTTATGATACTTCTTGGCATTGAGCTCATCCGATTTGTGCTGGAGGGTAGTGATATGCTCTTCCCATGCACCAATGGGATCTTCGAGATCCGCACGAACCGCGTGGAAAATCGCGTCCCACATTTTGTCTACCTGCTGCTCGGCCGGAACGTCAGGGAACACCTTGGCAGCCCAATCAGGGGAAGCGTAGGCAATGCCGGTCCAGCTCATTTTATCGGCTTGCTGATATTGCCGGTATTTCGCCATGGCTGCGCCGTATGTACGCTGGTAATTGGAAATACGTTCCGGATCAACGCCTTTAAGCAGGTCCGGGTTCGAGGAGAGAATCGTCAAGAAGGCAGCTCCTTGCTCGGCAAGCTCGGTTACTTCCTCCGCATAATATGTCGGCGGCACAAGAAAAGCTTCGTCTGGTGCCAGATCATACCGTATCCGGTTCACAATCTCATCACTGTAATTCACCTTAACCTGTTTGGCGCCTGTTTCATAAGCTTTCTTCACGATAAGACGTACTAGCGGCGCAGCATCGATCATTGCGTTAACGACCAGTGTTTGTCCCGGCTGCACATTGGCACCCACCTTGACTGCAAGCTCTGCATAGCGTTCCAATTTTTGTTCAAAGTTGGACATGACAGCCCCTCCATTTCTTTAATGCTACCTTTAAGAGGTTGTTCAAAAAGTTGTCTTTTGAACACGCATTTTAAGTAATTTCATGCGTTTTCTTAATTATCCCACAATTTTTCCGTTTGTAAATCAACCTCAGGTCAATTAAAGGCTGGAAAATTTCAAAGAAAGCAGCTACTTCATAAGAAATAGCTGCTTATGCTGTATCGTTACTTAAAATGCCCAGTTTCCTTTCAGGAATACCGGTTCTTCCTTGCCATCTGCCGTCACTCCGTAAATATCCATTTCGCCGGAGCCGATCATGAAGTCAACATGGGTTACGCTCGTATTGAGACCGTTCTGAATCAATTGCTCCTGATTCATATCTTTTCCGCCTTCTAAGCAGAAAGCATATGCACTTCCGAGGGCAAGGTGGTTAGAAGCATTCTCGTCAAACAACGTGTTGTAATACAGGATGTTTGACTCCGAGATCGGGGATTGATGCGGCACCAGCGCCACTTCTCCAAGATAACGGGCACCTTCATCCATGCTCAGGAGACGCTCAAGGGTCTCATAACCTTGCTCTGCCGTGAAGCTGACCACTTTACCTTTTTCAAAAGTAAGGGAGAAATTGTTCACGATGTTACCGGCATAACTCAATGGCTTCGTACTATGCACGGTTCCGTTGACGCCTGTTTTGAGAGGAGCGGTAAATACTTCTTCTGTTGGCATGTTGGCCACAAAGGAATGTCCTCGCTCGTTAATACTGTCGCCTTGTGCCCAAATATGTCCTTCCGGCAGCTCGATGGTAAGATCGGTTCCCGGTGCGATATAGTGGAGTTTCTTGTATTTCTTAGCGTTCAGCACGGAGGATTTTGCTTCAAGCACTTTGAGGTGCTTGTTCCAGGCTTCCACCGGGTTATCCTGGTCCACGCGTACGGTGTGGAAAATGGCATCCCATAATTTGCCAAACTGCTCGGACTCCGGCGCATTCGGGAATACCTTGGCAGCCCAAGATGCCGAAGGAACTGCGATCAGGCACCAGCTAAACTTGTCGGACTGCTGATAGGCACGGTATTGCTTCAATGCCTCGCCGCGCGCTTTGTAGAAGTTTCCGATACGCTCGGAATCAATGCCGCTGAGCAAATCGGGATTTTCGGCAAGCACATGCAGAATGGCTGCGCCGTTCTCCACCAATTCCGTCATTTCACCGGCATACCATTTTGGGGCTTCGGTAAAGACATCATCCGCAGCCTTTTCGAATTGAAGTCTTGTTATCATTTCGTCGGTCCACAGGATCTTGACCAGGCGGGCACCCGCTTCGTATGCCTTTTTGGCAATCAAGCGAGTGAACTCAGCGGAATCAACAGGAGCATGAACCACTAAAGTTTGTCCTTCCTGTATGTTAACTCCAACCTTTACAGCCAACTCGGCATATTTGTCCAAGTATGTATTGAAATCGGACATTTGGTACCCTCCAATGCAATTTAATTTACCAACCCATATTATACTAGATCAAGCCGCATAAGAAAAACAATAATCAGCTGGCAAGAAAAGTGATATACTGAGTCTTGTGAGTGCTTTACAATGTAATGAAGGAGCGTGGAAATGTGTCAGAAGTCCGAATCGAGCGTGCGGATATGAAGCGGGATGATAGCGATCAGTTCGTAGGATATACCGTATTTTCTATAGATGGACATGCATCAGCCTACGAGATCACATTCCTGAGCAAGAATGGCCGGGACTGGGACTACAGCCTGAACTTCGCTGGCGAGCCGGGAATCGAGGAGCAGTTTCTTCAGATTGACGAGCGGATTGAAGCCGACAACGAGTTGTTTGATGATTTGCTGGATGCAGCCATCAATGCTAGTGAGTTCGGCGAATAAAAGACGAATCAGAAATGGATTCCAATGAAAACAAACCGTACACCTCCCATGGAAGGGAAGGGTACGGTTTGTTTAAGGTTATAGAATTTATAAGCTTTCAGCGGGTATGAACAACTTACCCTATCGTAATTCGGCCTTCCGGATGGCGGTACAGCTCTTTATTATTCTTACGGCTAAGCGCGTAAGCAAGGGTTAGCGGACCTAACCGGCCAAGGAACATGAGCAGGGCAATGGTGACCTTGCCAACCCCGGACAACTCGGTTGTAAGTCCCATGGATAACCCGGCTGTACCGAACGCGGATACGGCTTCGAACAGAATTCTTAAGAATTCGCCAGATTCCGTAACAGACAGAAACATGGAAGCCCCTACCAATAGCAGCAACGATAGAATCGTTAGCGTAATGGAACGGTACACCAGGGCTTGGGAGATTCGATTGCGATAGAGAACCACATCGCGTTTTCCCTGAATCATCGTGACAACGGCACCAATGAGCACGGCGAAGGTGGTCACCTTAATGCCGCCTCCAGTTGATCCGGGCGCTGCCCCGATGAACATCAGGAGAATCATGAAGAACTGGGATGATTGCTCCAGATTCGCAATGTCCAGGGTGCTGACGCCACCTGAACGCGGAGTGATCGATTGGAATAGGGAAGCCATGATTTTTACCGGGTATGAGAGCGGCCCTAATGTTTGGGGATTGCCGCGCTCCAGAATAAAGATCATGACAGCCCCGATTACGATTAACAGTGACGTCACAGTTAATACGACCTTGGAGTGAAGCGACAATTTCCTGCACTTCGGATATTCAATAAGATCAAAGATGACGATGAACCCGATTCCCCCAAGGAAGATCAAGCACATAATGATTATATTGACATATGGATCCGCTACATAGGTTGCAAACCCTGAGAAGGGGCCGTGAATTTGGCCGAAGAGGTCAAAGCCTGCATTGTTGAATATGGAAATGCTCTGGAATATGCCGAAGTAAGCCGCATCGGAAAGCGGCATAATCGCGGAGAACCTGAGCGTCAGCAGCAAGGCGCCTGCCCCTTCTATGATCAGCGCGTATACGAGTACTCTTCGGATGAGATCCACAATGCCTTGAATTT
Organism: Paenibacillus sp. ISL-20; assembly: GCF_018613005.1. Classification (NCBI taxonomy): domain Bacteria; kingdom Bacillati; phylum Bacillota; class Bacilli; order Caryophanales; family Paenibacillaceae; genus Paenibacillus; species Paenibacillus sp. ISL-20. The sequence goes on along the minus strand of NZ_JAGGRD010000003.1, from coordinate 39,705 downwards.
GGTATTGTCCCATCGCTGCCTGAAGGATCATGCGCTCGCGAAGCGAGATTCTGCGATTGAACATCAATGCAATCCAGGTGGCTGAGGTCATAAAGCCCAATCCGCCAAGCTGAACGAGCATGAGCATAACAATTTGTCCAAACATGGACCAATGAGTCCCTGTATCCACAACGGTTAAACCCGTTACACTGATGGCGGAAACCGCTGTGAAGAGCGCATCTACAATCGAGGTAGAACTCCCGTCCGCCGTAGCGATGGGAAGTTTAAGCAGGAATGTCCCGATCAGTGTAATCGAGGCAAAGCCGAGCGCCAGAAATTTGGGAGGGGTCATTTGGTTGCGAAGGTCTTTCTTTTTCATGCCAATTATCCTTTTCCGAATGTTATAATTTTAAAATCATTCTCTAATATAACACGAAAGGTGAATCATTTAACCATCATGAATTCGAACCGAGCACCGATTCCCGTATTTATTCCTCTATTTATCGGCATCATAGCTATTTCTTTTTCCTCGATTTTCGTAAAATGGTCCAGCAGCCCCGTATCCATTCAAGCGATGTACAGACTGGTGATCACGTTTCTGATCATGCTGCCCTTCGCGGGAAAATATGTGGCGGATATCAAATCGCTGAAGCGAACAGATCTGCTGCTGCTCCTTCTATCCGGAGCGATGCTGGCTCTGCATTTTTTGTTATGGATGGGCTCCTTGAAGTGGACGAGCGTAGCCAGCTCCACGATTATCCTTGCCCTTCAGCCGGTATTCGTGATGATGGGTGCTTACTTCTGGTTTAAGGAGAAAACATCGCTGGCGGCAATCGGAGGCATGGCCATCGCCTTCCTCGGTGTCTTTCTTCTCATTGGAAGCAGTGGGCTTAGTGGGAGCAAGGGTCATTTGACAGGTGATATCATGTCTTTGCTGGGGACGGCTGCGGTTGCCGTCCATATGCTGCTGGGTCAATTGCTGCTGCGCCGTCTGCCGTCATTCCTATACAGCTGGCTTGTCTTTGCGGTAGCAGCGTCCGTATTGGCGGTGTATAACGTGGGCATGAACATTCCGATGACGGGGTATTCCGGACGAGAGTGGGGGATATTTGCCTTACTGGCGGTCGTGCCAACGGTATTCGGTCATCTGCTATTTAACTGGTTGATGAAGTATGCCACAGCCTCAACCGTATCAATGAGCGTTCTCGGAGAGCCGGTTGGAGCGAGTGTACTGGCTTTTCTCCTGTTGAATGAGTCGATGAGTTCCCTGCAGGCGGCAGGGGGAGCGCTTGTGCTGTTAGGGCTGGTATTATTCTTGAAAGTCGGGAAACGGAAAAAACAGCCTGTTGACATTCAACCCGAAGTGCTGGGGTGAACTTCGCTTTATTTTTGCCCTGGCGGAGTAGTTATGATTGAATTTGCGTACACTGATCCTAAAAAAGTCAAATCATTACAAAAATGGATATTGACTCGAAAAGGGGTTTCGTGCGTGAAAGCAGTCACTTATCAAGGCAGACATCGGATCCAAGTGAAGGAGATGAAGGACGCCGTTCTTCAGCACAGCGAGGATGTCCTGATCCGAGTCACCACCACGGCCATCTGCGGATCTGATTTGCATTTATATAACGGTGGATTAAAACAGCTGACCGATGATTACATTATCGGCCATGAGCCTTTAGGAATCGTTGTGGATGCAGGTCCGGAGGTAAGCAGGGTCAAAGTGGGTGACCGTGTAATTATTCCTTTTATCATATCTTGCGGAAAATGCCTCTTCTGCCAGAATCACATGGAGAGCCAATGCGATTATGCGAATGAAGCCAAGAATACCGGCGGTTTTTTTGGATATAGTGATGCGTTCGGCGGTTATCAAGGTGCCCAAGCAGAGCTTTTGCGCGTCCCTTACGGAAATTCCATGCCCTTTGTTATTCCTGAGGATGCCGAGATGGAAGATGAGAAGCTGCTCATGCTCTCCGATGCGCTCCCCACAGCTATCTGGAGCGTGGAGAACGGTGGGGTTAAACCGGGCGATGTCGTGATTGTTCTGGGCTGCGGTCCGATTGGATTGCTGACGCAGAAGTTTGCCTGGCTAAAAGGCGCGAAGCGGGTAATTGCGATTGATCATGTGGATTACAGGCTGGCGCATGCGAAACGGACCAATCTTGTGGAAACCTACAATTTTGAGAAAATCCCCGAAATCGAGCATTATATCCGAGAGATCACCAAGGGCGGCGCAGATGTTGTCATTGATTGTGTAGGTCTGGACGCCAAACGGACCCCTGCTGAAATGCTGGGCAGCATGCTGAGGCTCCAGGGAGGCTCATTGGGTGCTGTCCGCATGGCTGTGAGTATGGTTCGTAAATACGGGACCATCCAGCTAACCGGCGTGTATGGGCTTGTTTATAATGCATTTCCGCTTGGAGAGCTGTTCGAACGCAATATTACGTTAAAAATGGGGCTGGCACCGGTCATTCATTACATGCCGCACCTATATCAAATGTTGAAAGAGGGGACTATAGATCCTTCGGATATCATCACACACCGGCTCCCGATGGAGAAGGCTGCCCATGGCTACGATATCTTCAATGAACGAAAGGATGGCTGTATCAAAGTCATCCTGAAGCCTTAAGCAGCTAAATAAACCGAATGAAGAAGCGTTCTTGGCGAATGAGGAGCATTCCCGGGACGCTTTTTTTGATGGAAAAACGGTGTATTAGCGTTGACAAGGCAGCAGGAAGAATTCATAGTAATTAAAAATAGAATTGTAGAGTAAGAGAGGAATCGAACACAGATGAGCACCAAGTCAGAACGGCTTCCCGCAGGTATAGAGGGAAACCAGGGAAACACCTACCTTCAAGGCTTCAAAGATTGTATTCCAACCCTCCTGGGCTACCTGAGCATCGGTTTTGCGGCAGGTGTTGTCGAGCGCACCGCAGGTTTCAGCCTGCTCGAAATTACACTCATCTCACTGCTGCTTTATGCGGGCTCCGGGCAATTTATTGCTGCAGGGATGATAGCGGCTGCTAGCCCGATCCTATCGATCATTGTTACGATATTTTTTGTTAATGCCAGACATCTGCTGTTAAGCGCCGCGATTGCCCCGTACTTTAAAGGGCTTTCCTCGGGAAAAAGCTTCTTTATCGGCTCCCTGTTAACTGACGAGACATTTGGTGTTGCGGCAGCCAAGGCCACCGAACAGAAGAGACTCGGCTATCAATGGATGGTCGGCCTGAATATCACGGCGTATCTGTTCTGGTGTGCAGCCAACGTAGCGGGGGGGCTAGTTGGGGAGTGGATTCCGGATCCGGAGAAGTTTGGTCTGGATTTTGCATTGCCCGGAATGTTTATTGGATTGCTGGCTTTGCAATGGATCAGCCGTAAGAAGTATAAGCTGGACTTCATGGTGGTTATGATTGCGGCCGTTTCGGTGGTAGCTGTCAGTACGATTCTGCCCGGAAGTGCGGCGGTGATTGTCGCAATTATGGTTGCGGCTACTGCAGGGATGGTGATCGAACGATGGAAATAAGATGGGATATCGCCATACTGATTATCGGTTGTGCTGTCGTAACCCTCATTCCAAGGGTTTTGCCGCTTATGATCCTGAGCAAGCTCCGCATTCCGGAGATGATGATCCGGTGGCTCAATCATGTGCCGATTGCCGTCATGGGTGCGCTGCTGGCCCAGGAGCTGCTCCTATCGGATGGACATGTAGATCCAGGTGGGCATACACTCGAATTGATTGCGGCCGTGCCCGCTTTCCTCACCGCTTTTCTCACGAAAAGCCTGTTTGCCACCGTCATCGTCGGGATCCTGACTTTGGTGGTGCTCCGCTTGTTTTTCTGACAAAACGAAGCGCTATGTTTGGGATGTTTTTCGTGTCCCTAACCGGAACGCTTAAAAACAGCCATATTCCTTGGAATGACGAGGAATATGGATGTTTTTATGTTCATTTGCTACCGTTCATTTGGGAAACTAGGATGTGCGAAGCCAGTGGCGGTAGATTTCTTCCATTCCTTCTTCCAGGCTAATTAACGGACTCCACCGCAGCAGCTCCCGGGTCCTCTCATTATTCAGGCAGCTATGCCGAATATCGCCGTTCTTCGTAGGCAGATAGTTGACATCAATGCGGTCAGGATGCAGCCGGCTGATGAGATCGACGAGTGAATTGACGGAATGGCCGGTGCCGGTGCTAACATGAAGAACGCTCTCATCCCCGTGTTGGATGGAGGCGAGGTTCGCTTCAACCACATCCTTAACATAGATGAAATCCCGGGTTTGTTCGCCATCGCCGTATATATGAAACGGAGCGCCTTGACGCAGGCGATCACAAAATACCGCCACAACACCGCCCTCCCCCTTCGCAGTCTGACCCGGTCCGTAGACATTCCCATAACGAAGAATGGTGTACTGCAGGCCGAAGAAGCGGTGGTATAAACGGATATATTGCTCGCCTGCCACTTTGGAAAGTGCATAGAAGGAGATCGGATTAACCGGATCATCCTCCGTCAGCTGAGATTTCTCCAGGTCCCCATATACACCTGACGTCGAAGCAAACACAATCTTACGGACCCCAGCCTTGCGACATGCTTCAAGTATATTGATGGTCCCCATAACATTCGCATCCGCATCAAGTCGAGGCTCCTTGATCGACTGCTGCACGTCGGCCTGTGCGGCCAAGTGGAACACGACGTCCGGCTTCAGCACGGAGATATATGCAGTTGTCTGCTGACTGTTTACATCGGCTACATGTAAAATCGCCTCGCTGTGCAGGCGACCTGGATCTCCGGTTGTCAGGTTATCGATCACATGGACTTCATAACCTTGATTAACGAGTCCGTTCACCAGGTGGGAGCCGATAAAGCCTGCTCCGCCAGTTACAACCATCTTCATGTCGTAAACCCTCCAGCCTTTTGATTGGAATGCTTTATCCTACGTGATACGGGAGGTTCGTGCATTGGACAATTGACAGGGGGGGCGAAGGAATGGGCAGATTAGATTGATGTTTACATTCCTGTTATAATGGAAGCTGCAATTTAACATTATATTTACACAAAAGAGGGAATGGAAAATGGAACGCTACCTTGAACAAAGGTTGAAATTAAGCATACTCGTTTTTTTGACGCTCTTATTGAAGTTGATCCTTCTAAGAGTGTTTCTGTTTAATGGGGTCGTATGGGGTAAGGTGCTTACCGACGCGCTATCCCTGTTGGTCCTGATTAGCCTACTGGAGCTGATCCTGCCGGTAAGAGGGAAAAAGATGGTCTATGTGATCCTAGATGTCGTATTATCTTTTATCATGTTTGCGTCCGCGGTTTATAACGTTCATTTTGGGTCCATACCGACGTATACCGCGCTTGCGGGTATCGGTCAAGTAAACCAGGTAAGAGCCAGCATTACGGCTTTGTTAGAGCCGGAGCACTTTCTCTTCTTCCTGGACCTGCTAGTCCTATTGGTCATATGGGCGGTTCGAAAAATTCGTTCGCGCTCGCGAAGAGGATTGCACTTTGGTGGAGTCCGTTCCAGTTATTCCGCATCCTATTCGCGCAGACCTGGAATGAAGTGGCGCATCTCCATGACGGTTGTGCTGGTCATTGCGGGTGTTCTGTCCGGACTTATCATCCGTAAAGAATGGGGAATCGAGAATGAAATCGTGCGAGCGGAGCAAATGGGCTTTATGAATTATCAGGTATCGGCCGTGATCCGGAATTCGCAGGAGAATCGTGCCCTGGCCGAAGGGAGTCTGCAGGACACCATTCTGCGGTCCCAGCAGCTGCTGGCGACCTATCCTTACGTTAAGGAAGCAAAGGACAAGCCGGACTACTTCGGCGCTGCCAAAGGCAAAAATCTGATCATCGTTCAGATGGAATCGCTGCAGAACTTTCCGGTGGGTCAATCCCTGAATGGTCAGGAGCTGACACCCGTGATGAACCAGCTTGCGGATGGCGGCCTGTATTTCCCGCATATCTTCCAACAGATCGGGCAAGGCAACACTTCCGATGCCGAGTTTGCGGTCAATACATCGATTTATCCGACCGGAACGGTGGCGATGTCCACCGGGTTCGGAAATAAAGAGCTGCCGGGTCTGCCGCGGCTCTTGAACAAGCACGGGTATATTACTACGACATTCCACGTGAATGATGTGAAGTTCTGGGATCGAAGTAAACTATACCCGGCACTTGATTTTCAGCATTATTACGACAAGCCGTATTTCACCAATGATAACTTCAATGAATTTGGACCTTCCGATGAAGAGCTGTTCCGTGTCGGCGTGGACAAGCTGCTGGAGAATCAACAGCAGAACAAGCCTACCTATGCCCATTACATCACGGTATCCAACCATTCTCCATACCATGTGAAGGATGAATTCGCGAAGATCACCCTGCCGGCTGAGCTGGAAGGGACCCATCTGGGGAATTACCTGAAGTCGGTGAATTATTCTGATTATGCACTCGGAACACTGGTTGACCGTCTGAAGCAGAACGGGTTGTGGGAGGATACCGTACTGGTTGTGTACGGGGATCACTTCGGCATCAATCCGGCAGAAGCCGACGCCAATATGATCTCGTCAACGCTAGGGATTCCTTACCATGAGCGGGTCAGCCGATTTAACATCCCGCTTGTCGTTCATGTACCCGGTATGAAAGAAGGAAAGGTCATCGAGCAGGTGGGGGGTCAGGTCGATATTCTGCCAACCGTTGCTAACCTTTTAGGCGTATCGCTGGACGATGAAGGTTTTAACGCATTTGGGCATGACCTGCTGAATGTGGATCGCAATGTAATCGGGATGAGATATTATTTACCGACAGGGTCTTTCTTTAATAATGACATTCTGTTCGTGCCTGGAGACGGATTTGAGGACGGCACGGCGGTTTCCTTGAAGACGCTCGAGCCCGTAACAGACATCACGCCGTATCGCAGCGATTATGACTATATTCTGCAGTTGATGAAGCTGTCCGATGAATATGTGAAAATGCTGCCCAAGCGTGCGCCATAAAGCCAACAGTAGTTAACGAGGAAGAGGATTGTTTCATCAAGCCTGACGCAGGCATGGATGAAGCAGTCCTTTTTTTTCTTGCAAAAGCTGCGCTGGAGGATTGTCACTGTTTCGTCATCTATGCTATTATTACTCTTATTGTTAACCTAATTTTTATTTAAATAGGTTAACATTTAAAACGGAGAGGGAGAATGAAGATATGACGACTCAGATCCATTATGATTGGGCGACGCTGGCTGACCATGTTGTGCAAGGGCATGATATTACGCCGATTGAGGCCTTGGCAATTCTAAACAGCGAGGATCAGGAACTGCTGACGGTTATGCAGGCTGCATATCGCATCCGCCGCGAGTACTACGGGAATAAGGTCAAGCTGAACATGATTGTAAACGCTAAATCCGGTTTGTGTCCTGAAGATTGCGGATACTGTTCCCAGTCCATCGTTTCGGAAGCGCCTATCGATAAATATGCATGGCTTACCAAAGACAAAATTCTCGAAGGCGCGCGTGAGTCGATTCGCCGAAAGGCGGGCACCTACTGCATCGTGGCTTCCGGTCGCCGTCCTACCAATCGAGAGATTGATCATGTAGTCGCAGCGGTGAAGGAGATTACACAGACTACTCAGCTGAAGGTGTGCTGTTGCCTGGGTTTTTTGAATGAGGACCATGCGCGTAAGCTCGCCGATGCCGGTGTACATCGATATAACCATAATTTGAATACTTCCAAAGATAACTATGAACAGATTACGACCACGCATACATACGATGACCGGTTAGATACCGTGAAGCAGGCAAGCTCTTCCGGAATGTCCCCTTGTTCCGGAGCTATCTTCGGGATGGGCGAGAGCCTGGAAGAACGGGTGGAGATTGCGTTTGCTCTGAAATCGCTTGGAGCGGATTCGATTCCTTGCAATTTTTTGAATGCGATTGAGGGCACTCCTCTTGAAGGGCGCAAGGAATTGACCCCGACGATGTGTTTGAAGATTCTTGCCATGATGCGGTTTGTTAACCCCACGAAGGAGATTCGAATTGCAGGGGGACGCGAAGTCAATCTGCGTTCCTTGCAGCCGCTGGGATTATACGCAGCCAACTCGATTTTCATCGGCGATTATTTAACGACAGAAGGCCAGGCGCATACCGTAGACTGGGGATTGATTGAAGACCTGGGCTTTGAAATTGAAGAATGCGCTTTGTCATGATGTATTGACATTTAAACATGAAGCACATACTATATACCCGTAGGGGTAGGGACTGGGGTTGAATGTCCCATGCTCTTTCCACCAAGCATCAAGCTGATGCACATGACAATGATGGGGGAATGCTGCGTGCTGATTGCATCTGCCGCTCTGATTATATTTATATTCAGTATATATTACCGGAGGTATGTACCTATAACTGGCCTGCGGTTCATGAAGTGCAGTGAACTTCGACAGGCTCAGAAGGAATGTCCGAATCTGAAAGTGCTCGATGTACGCGATGTAACCGAATATATGGCCTGTCCGCAGAAAGAGACAATTAACATCTCTCTCGGAAGATTGCCGTATGTGTGGGAGCAGGAGCTCAGACCCGATGACTCCGTGGTCATTGTAACACCGAAGCGTTCGGATGGAATCCTGGCTGCGCGCAAGCTGAAGAAGGCTGGCTTTACTTCGCTTTTTTATTTACAGGAGGATTGCACGGCTTGTAATTCCATGCAACATGTTTCACTGAATTAATAATGATCTGATCAGCAGGCTGATGCTGGTCAGATTTTTTTTGTTTTTCCGGTGAAAGGATAAAATTTGACAATGATAATCGTTATCATTTAGAATGGAAGAATATCGTTCATTTTACGGTTATTTTCGCTAAGGGAGTGTTCGTTCAATATGTTGATCGAGACGAAAACGATTATTGTTAAAGCAGGCACATCCAATCTGGTTGTTGAGCGTTTTAGCAAGCCGGGACCCATTGAAGAAATTGAAGGTTTCATCGATCTGAATGTCCTTGTTAAGAATGCAAAGCGTACCGACGAAACGGAAGAAGTCATCGTCATGATTCGCTGGGAATCCAAGGAAGCTTGGAAACGCTGGGAAACCAGTCCCGCACATATTCAAGGACATCGTGATAAACGCGGCAAGCCGCAGCCTGAGCATGTGATTAGCTCCAGCCACGGCATGTATGAGGTTATGGCATCCAAAGGACCGAGGCCTGTTCAACAGGCATAATATCTTTATTATCCCATAAAGAAGCGACTGCTAAAGCCGCTTCTTTTTTTGTCCCATTGTAACGTCGGATGGGCTATCAGGGGTTAAAGCGATAGATTTTAGGGAACCGTAAAGGGATGAAAGACAGGATCAGCTAATCATTCCACCTACTGTTTGGAGGAAGTCACCTATGTATCATCTATATAGCCATAATGATCTGGATGGTGTCGGTTGCGGTATCATCGCCAAATGCGCTTTCGGTGAAGGAATTGATGTCCGTTACAACTCCATTCACGGTCTGAATCAGCAAGTCGCAAGATATTTGAACCGGACTTCCGTGCAGGAGAATCCATATGATGTGTTGTTTATTACGGATTTGTCCGTCGCTCCGGATATGGAGAAGGAACTGAACGTGTTTGTCGAAGAGGGAGGGCAGGTGCAGCTTATCGATCACCACAAAACGGCTCTTCACTTTAATGAATATAGCTGGGGGCAAGTGGACGTCACGCATCGGGACGGCCGCCCAGCATCGGCAACCTCACTATTCTATGAATATTTAATTGAGCATGGACATCTGGGCAGAAGCAAAGCGCTGGACGAATTCGTAGAGCTGGTCCGCCTCTATGATACGTGGGAATGGGAAGAGAACCAGAAGATTGAGGCTAAACGCCTGAATGATTTGTTCTATATGTTGTCCCTTGACGAATTTGAGGGCAAGATGACGCAGCGTCTGCGGGAGCAAGGGAGCTTCTTCTTTGATGAGTTTGAAGAGAAAGTATTGGATATGGAAGAAAATAAAATCGATCGTTACATCCGCCGCAAGCAGCGGGAACTCATTCAGACCTTCGTGGGGGAGCATTGCGTAGGCATCGTGTATGCCGAATCCTATCATTCTGAGCTTGCCAGCGAGTTGGGAACGACATATCCTCACCTGGATTACATTGCCATCTTGAACATGGGGGGGAGGAAAATGAGCCTTCGCACAATTCATGATCACGTGGATGTGTCCGAAGTGGCGATGCGGTACGGGGGAGGCGGTCATCCCAAAGCAGCGGGGTGCACGATTTCCGAGGAAGTGTATCAATTATTTGCTGCTGACCCGTTCGAGCTGGAACCGATCCGATTCGACGCTTCACGGAATCAGTTCAACATGAAGGGGACGGAGTCCGGCGTTCTTTACGAAAGCTGGAGCGAGGATCTGCTGTTTGTTTATGCCCACGTCGGGGAATGGATTGTAGAGTGGAACGGGGAACCCCTTCCATTCAAGTTCAAATCGTTCGAGGAGGCGGAGCGACACATGAAGCGACAGTATGGCGCCTGGCTCTCCAGGGATGACGTGTTTGTGAAGATGCTGAAGGAACAATGGAGGCGAAACCGTTCCAATGACCGGCCGGGACTGCCGCCGGATATGGATGAGGAGAAGTTAATGGAAGATCTGTAGAATTAACAGCATCAAGGGTGGAGGAGATCTATCCTAAAGACGCTTTATTGTGAAACAGGAGGAATATACGGTGAAAAAAATGATCGCCGGCTGGGCTCTTGCCCTGTTAACGGCAGGCATCCTCGCATGGAGTCAGACTCAAAGTCATTCCGAGCCCTCCATTCCCTCGGCTGTTCACAGCAAGGAGCTGCTGAAGGATGTTCCTGTACCTTGGTCCGCTACGAAGAACACCATTCGATTGAATACATCCGATCCAGTAAGTGCGGCCGTACTGACCTCCAAGACGCTGTGGCAGTCCACGAATGAGCATAGTCGTCCGCAGACGGTGATTCTGGTGGATTTGGCTCAATGGTCCATTGCGGCTGTTAGCGTCGATCTGACCCAGCTTAGCGAAGGGCCTCTGCTGTTTGTGGAGGAAGGGGGGATTCCCAAGGAGACGCTGGAAGAGCTGCGACGGCTGAAGCCAAGGGGAGCGGAGCATAACAAGGGTATTGAGATTATTACTGTCGGTCCCATCTCGGATAGGGGAATGAAGGAGCTTCACGGGCTTGAATATAAGACCGATCACATTGCTGCCGGGGAACCTGCAGAAGCAGCAGCCGCTATTGATAAATACGCTGCTAAGGTATCCGGATCTGTACCCACCTCGGTTATTGTCGGGTCGATGGATCGTCCGGACTATACGCTTCCTGCGGTGAGCTGGATTGCCCATATGCCGGAAACGATGCTGTATGTTCACGAGAAGAATGTGCCTGAAGAGACGGCACAGGCGCTTCATAAGCGGAAAGGGAAAGCGAATATCTATATCATCGGTCCCGAAAAGGTGGTATCCCGGGCAGTCGAGGACGAGTTGCGGCAATATGGGAAGGTGACGCGAATATCCGAGGATGACCCGTTCGAGAATGCCATACATTTTGCACAGTTCAATGATCCCGTAACAGGCTTTGGTTGGGGCGTTCAATCGCCGGGTTACAGCCTCTCGTTCTCGACCCCAGATTCGCCCGTATTGTCCATTGCAGCCGCTCCATTGTCCCATATGGGTAAGCATGCACCTTTATTGTTTACGGACCGCGACGGAGTGCCACGCTCCATTACGAAGTATGTAGACTCGATACGGCGTCAGAGAGGCACGTCCCATAAGGAAGCTCCTTATAATCATGCCTGGATTATTGGAGACGAACAGACCCTGACTACGAAGCTCCAGAGTGAGATTGATGAAATTCTGGACATGGATGCAGGGCGTGATTAATGTCGTCCTCCAAGTCCATTGGTAGGTGAAGATGGCCATGGTGTATTGAATGTAAAGAAACCGTTCCTTTCGTAAATGGCGGGTAGCACTTCCATTTTACCAAGAAACGGTTTCTTTTCGTTTGTCTGCAGGAAGGGAGGAACGATTCGTACACATAGCGTCGCATAAAAGAAAAAGAGGGCATCCCGCCAGATCTAGGATCTTTTGGGACACCCTCTTTGATATTCGATGATAGGTTCAGGATGCGAACGTTCATCGCCATATTTTAAGTTCAGTGATATTCGCAGGGATTAAGCATACCAACCCCATACGAAGATGAACAGCGTTCCGAAGATTGTGACAAGGCCAACGAACAGAGCGTAGGCAATGTTGATGTAAACGGATTTTTTGTCATCACTTTCCCCGACGTGCATGAACAGCATGAGCTGAACGGCTGCCTGCAGGATAGCGGTAACCAGCAGAACGGCCAATTTCGAAGCTGCCGGCATATCCAGCAGAACGACGAGTGCAACCGCTGAAAGGACGAGAGACGATATATAACCCGCTACATGCTTAATTGGAAACAGCTGTTTTAACATGTCACATCAGTCCTTTCAAGTATACAAAGCTGAAGATGAAGATCCACACAACGTCCAGGAAGTGCCAGTAGAGCGAGAAGATGAAGGACTTGTTGGCTGTGGAATGATCCAGTCCATGCTTTTTAATTTGAAGCAGAATGCCAGTTCCCCACAGGAGACCGAATGTAACGTGAGCTCCGTGGGTACCAAGCAATGTGAACAAGCTGGAGGAGAAGGCGCTGGTTGAGAGCGTTACTCCTTCATGCACATAGGTGAAGAATTCGAAGATCTCGATTCCAAGGAATCCTGCACCGAGCAGCAGGGTGATGACCATAAAGATCATCATCTGCTTTTTCAGTCCCAGACGCATCGCATGAACAGCCAAACCAATGGTGAAGCTACTCGTTAAGAGCAGGAACGTTTCAAGTAATACAGGTGTAATTTCAAAGATTTCTGCTCCGCTCGGACCACTGGCAAAGCGGTTCACGAGAACGAAGTAGACGGTAAACAAGGTTGCAAAGAGCGCAATTTCAGCTCCAAGGAACAGCCAGAATCCAAATATACGATTACGGTTTTCCTCTGTTCCATATTCCAGCGGCTGAGTGGCATCTATTTTCATACCGTATCACCCCGCAGTTTCTGTTCGGTTTGAACAATCTCTTCAACCGGGATGTAGTATCCGTGATCACGGTCAAAGGACATGGTTGCCAAAATAATCAATACCGCAATACCGGCAACGATGGATGGAATCCACCAGCTGAATACCAGGAAGAAGCCAAGGAAGAAGAAGGCGATACCCAGTATAAATGGTTTTCCGGTGTTGCTTGGCATGTGAATCTTCGTGATTTTCTCACCCGAAAGCGGCTCGTTGTTTTTCTTCGAGAACCAGAAGGCGTCGCGGCCTTTGACTTTCGGCGTTACCGCAAAGTTGTATACAGGAACCGGACTTGGTGTCGACCATTCGAGTGCGCGTGCATCCCATGGATCTCCTGTTTTGTCGCGCGGCTCGTAACGTGTACTCCAGTAGATGTTGTATACCAGAATGATAAATCCGATCGCCAGGCCTACCGCACCGACCATCGACAGCATATTCAGCGGACCAAAGCCGGTTTCGGCCGAATAAGTGTACGTACGGCGGGTCATCCCCATAAGTCCCAGGAAGAACATCGGGAAGAACGTAACGTTAAATGAGATGGCAATGAACCAGAATGCGATTTTGCCAAGCTTTTCGTTCAGACGGAAGCCGAACACTTTAGGGAACCAGTAATGGAAACCGGCAATGACGGCGAATACGGCGCCTGGAATGAGCACATAGTGGAAGTGGGCAACCAGGAACATCGTATTGTGATACTGATAGTCGGCACTGGCCATCGCCAGCATGACGCCGGTAACACCGCCGATCGTGAAGATCGGAATAAAGGCAAGCGAGTAGAGCATCGGCGTCGTAAAACTGATTCGACCCTTTCGAAGCGTGAAGAGCCAGTTGAATATTTTGATTCCGGTCGGTACGGCAATCGCCATCGTCGTGATGGAGAAGAAGCCGTTAACCATAGCCCCTTGACCCATCGTATAGAAATGGTGGGCCCATACCAGGAAGGACAACCCGGAGATAATCACCATACTCAATACCATGGAGCTGTAACCGTACAAGTTTTTTCTGGAGAAAGTCGAGATGATCTCACTGAAAATACCGAAAGCTGGCAGAATGACAATGTATACCTCAGGGTGTCCCCATACCCAGAACAGGTTGGCCCATAGCATATCCATGCCGCCGTTGGCCATCGTGAAGAATTGCGAACCAAAGACGCGGTCGAACATCATAAGCAAGAGCGCAATCGTAAGTACAGGGAAAGCAAAGATAATAATGACGCAAGTGATCAATACAGACCACGTAAACATCGGCATGCGCATCAGGGTCATGCCCGGAGCACGCATCTTCAGAATCGTCACGATAAAGTTCAGACCTGTCAGCAAGGTACCAATCCCTGAAATCTGAAGCGCCAGCGAGTAGTAGTTATTGCCGACCGTCGGACTGAACTCGATACTGGCCAGCGGGAAATAGGCGGACCAGCCGGCATCCGGCGAGCCTCCGATTACGAAGGAAATGTTGAACAGCATCGCGCCGGCAAAGAACAGCCAGAAGCTGATTGCGTTCAGTTTAGGGAAAGCTACGTCACGGGCACCGATCTGAAGCGGAATGATGACGTTCATCAGACCGAAGATAAACGGCATCGCCATAAAGAGGATCATGATGACCCCGTGAGTCGTGAATACTTCATTATAATGCTGACCGTTCAGAAACTTCATGTCCGGCGCAGCGGTTTGCGCACGCATCATGATCGCGTCCACGCCTCCGCGGAACAGCATGATCAATGCACAGATGATGTACATGACCCCAATTCTTTTGTGATCCACGGTTGTGAGCCATTCCCGCCAGAGATAACCCCACTTCTTGTAAAAGGTTAAACCGAAGAGGATTGCAAGCGAGACGAGAACAATACTCACCATGGCACCGTAAATTAACGGATCACCGGTAACGAAAAATTCGTCCCATTTCATAAAGGCCTAGCTCCTTTCTGGATGTATGAAGTAGATCGGGTGAAGAACGTTTTCCTCACCGATTTAATGTCCTTCATGTTGATGATTTGGACTTTCTTCAGCCGGGGAGTCCGGCAGCGGTTCGTTTGGATCCACGTTCGTTTCGCTGTCAAATTCCGTTTCTTCCGTTGTTGCAGGATCCGGGTGGACCTCTTTATGGTTCTGATGCTCCTCATTGCCGTTGACATCACCGCCATGGTGATGGTCTTCGGATGGCGGCGGGCTGAATTCCAAATGTGTGTTGGAGAAGGTCATTCGTCCGACATGCGCGGTATCCAGAAGCTTCTTGAACTCATCTTCCTTCAGTTCAGGCGCGGTATCCTTTACATCCTGAACCCACTCATCGTACTCGGCAGAGGTCATGGCAAGGGCTTCGAACTCCATATGGGCAAAACCTTCGCCGTTGAAGTTCGCGTTACGGCCCATCATCGAACCTGGTACGTCGGCAACCATGTTCAGCTTGGTAATCATGTCGCTCATCGCATACTTCTGCCCGTGAAGCTGAGGGATCCAGAAGCTTGTGATCGGACCGAAAGAGTAGAGACGGAATTCGATCGGACGGTTGGTTGGAATGTTGACGTAATTGACGGTCTCAATACCTTCTTCCGGATAGCTGAAGTGCCATTTCCAGTTCGAAGAGGAAGCGTAAATGACCAAAGGCTTTTGGTTTTCGTATCCTTCAGGAACGTTCTCGACGGCGACCGTCGTTTTGACGGTTACCACAGAGAGCACGGCAACGATCAAAATCGGAATGGCAGTCCACAGAATTTCCAGCCATTTGTTGCCCTCTTCATGAGGCGGTTCGTAACCTTCGTTGGATTTCTTGGCTCGATATTTTGTGAGCATGTAGATATAGAGCGCGTAAACAACCGCTAGTATTCCGACCATCATGAGAATGGAGAATATGATTGTATCGGATAGGGTTCTCGCAGCCGGTCCTTTCGGATCTAATACCGTGATCGAGCTGCAGCCCGATAAGAGCAAGGTAAAGCATAAAAACAATGCAAATAACGGCCCTCTTTTGTTCATGATGTACCCCTTTCCTTGAAACGTTCGTTCGATTCAATGTTACTAACACATCTATAGTAGAAAGTTCCGGTCGGCTTTGCAAAACACATAAATTTGTATAATTAACAGATAAACCCACATTCGTGTCAATGTATGTAATTTTATGTGTTCAATTTGTTACAAAAGGGGAGGGTTGTGAGCGAAATCATTGTAGTGGCGCGGTTTTGAGGCAGTTCATAGTTTGTTCAAACTTTCACGAGAGTTACCAGTTTCGTCACAATTCCGGGCCTGTTTTTCGCCACAATTCTCCTCTGATCTTGCTGAATAAATCCCAGTATTGATAAGGGTTTAGACTTGTATGTATATTATTTCACAATTAGATTGAAGCGATATTTTATTTCCAATTTACTTATTTCACCAAAAGTATCGAATAGGCTTGTGATATAATATAACTAAAATTTGGAACGTTATTTTATACTGGGAACCTTGAGTTTGCTTGAGTGGAAAGAGAGGGGACGATGTGCGGTCGTTCTGGATATGGTTTATATTTCTTGGTTTAAGCTGGATTTTTGCCTTCCTCCCTGTGATCCAACATGGCAATCCTGACCAATTTCCTTGGAGATTGGGGAGCAGCGCCATTTTCTTCACGGCCTTTTTTCTATCGCCGTTATACCGCGCCAAGCCTGCAATGCTATTTGTCACACTGCTCGTTGCGTCTTTATTCTCCATGATCTCCTTATGGCCAACCAGCACAAGTGCATCAAACCCATACATTCTACTGGTTTATTCCATTCTGGCAGGAAAAGCCGTGTATCGGCTTCCGCGAGCACGTACATGTTTATATGGAGAAACCGCCCTTGCGTCTCCAATCCGAGTCGCAGGATGGGGGAGAACTCGTTCGTCATGATATGGGACTTCAGCTGCTGTTCGGATTTTCGTTATTCCTAGTGATGTTTACCGTTGGGTTCAAGGTGAATACGATTACGAAAGATAAAGCATCCGGCGTTTGGAACCGGCTCATTCTGTCTCCTGTCCGAAAAACGGAAATGTATATGGGTCACCTATTATACAGCTCTTTGATCGGCGTCTTGCAGATCATCCTGGTGCTGCTCATCTTTCGTTATGGTTTCGGCTTCAACTTAGGCGACCAATATGACTTGCTGCTGCTAGTCATTGTAATCTATACACTGACCATCGTCGCTTTATCGATGCTCTTGGTCGGCATATTGCAGTCACCTGAGCAATTTGGGACGTTGTTTCCGTCCATCATTCCAATTATGCCGCTCATCAGTGGGGTATATATGCCGCCAGGTACAATCACGAATCCGATTCTGCTTGGCATTGCGGAGGTCATTCCGCTGACCCATGCCATGAAAGCATTGACGGGAATAGCCGTGTACGGTTACGGCATCGCGGATCTCTGGCTCCCAATTTCCAAATTGCTGCTCATCGGGGTGTTGTGCATGGGCATAGGAATTAATCTGATGGAACGTCGTCATGTGTAAAAGAGGATCGTCGGCAAGAAGAATGTCGTTTTGTAGAAATCGGAAAATCGCCGTACCTCCGAAATAAGATAGCAAAAGTGGCACACTGACAATAGGAATGGGCCTTCCCTGTGGATCAAAGTCCGGGGGAGGGCCCTTTTTCTTATGATACCGCATGGAGGCGGATAAGCTCCGCAAGCCGGATAAGCCCGCTTTCCAGCTGATTGTACGAGGCGTAAGCATAGGATAGGCGCAGATGCTGCTGGTCGTTACGATCATATATATTTCCGGGATTAAGCAAAATGCTCTCCCTCAGCGCTTGTTCAAAAAAAGGGCGAATGGAGAGGGGGTTCTTGATGCAAAGCCAAATATAGAATCCGCCTTGAGGGATATTCCAGCGTGCGATATCGTGGAAATATTGCTCCAGTAACGACAGGGTAAAGTCTCGGCGTCTCATCAGCTCTGCACGGATCTGATCGAGATGATCATCATATAACCCGCTGGAGAGCCATTCGGCGACGGCATGCTGGGAAAGTGAGCTGGAGCCGTAATCGGTTTGCATTTTGATGTCGGACAGCCGGTCGATGACCGGCTCAGGCCCGACGATCCATCCGATGCGCAGCCCGGGACCCAGGGTCTTGGACATGCTGCCCATATAGAGCACTAGGCCTTGTTTATCCGAAGCTTTCAGAGGGAGGGGTGAGGGGGTGTCTAACCATAAATCCCCATACACGTCATCCTCGATTAAGGGCAGCCTTTCCTGAGCGCAAATCCGAAGCAGCTCTGCTCGTCTGTCGGAAGACATTAGCGTTCCGGTAGGGTTATGAAAGGCAGGGATGGTATACAGCAGAGCAGCCCTGTGTTGGCGCTTAAGTCTCCCGATGGCTTCCGTTCGGATCCCGTTCTCATCCATAGGGATGCCGTGCAAATGCATGCCGGCGGATTGAAACACATGGATCGAGTTCAGGTAAGAAGGATTCTCTACTAAAATGGAGGAACCGTGATGCAGCAGTCCAAGCGAGATCAGCTGTAAGCCTTGCAGCCCGCCGGAGACGATGAGTATGGAAGCAGGGGAGGCCATAATCCCTTTCTTTTTCAGATGATCGCTGATGATTTCCCTTAAGTATAGGCTCCCTTTCGGTTCCGAGTAGCCCAAGGTGAAGCGGCTGGACATCCTGCCGCTAAACGTCTCCCGCATTTGGTCAATCGGAAGGAGATCAGGAGAGAGCTCGCCTGTTCCGAGACGGATCATGCTAGCATCGGCTTCCGCACGATTGATTTGCTGGATCATATGGATATTGGGCTGATAGGAGCCGGATTTTACATATTGATTCCAATCAGGCGGAGGTGTGGCAGCAAGTAAACTCCATGTATTGTTAATAATTACGGTCCCTTGTCCCACGCGGGATTCGATTAAACCGTCTGCGGCGAGCTCCCCGAGTGCATACACAATGGTGCTGCGGTTCACTTGAAATTTGGCAGCCAGATCTCGCTGCGTGGGAATTCGGGTTCCGACCGGCCATTCCCCGTTCATGATTCTGCTCTTGATAACATCATAAATTTGCTGATGAAGCGGCACATTGGAGTGCTTATTCAATTTCCATTCTTCAGCCATAGGTATAGGTAAACCCGCTTTCATGTAGGAATATGCCTCAGTATAACTCATTGGTTGGGTCAAGTGCCAACCAATTGGTTGGAGACGCAGCCGATACCCTCCTTTACAATGGTGGAAATATTCGCTGGAGGTTTGGTTTCATATGATAGGCGTCATCGTTCATGGATTCATTCTAGCTTTGGGTCTTATTCTTCCTTTGGGCGTGCAGAACGTGTTTGTATTTAATCAGGGAGCGGTACAACCCCGCTTCATCAAGGCACTGCCCGTCATGATTACCGCATCGCTATGTGATACGCTGCTGATCTCATTAGCGGTTCTGGGGGTATCCGTTGTTGTTCTGGAATATGAATGGATCCGAACTGTGCTGTTTTCATTGGGGATCTGTTTCCTGGTCTATATGGGAAGGGTAACCTGGGAGAGTAAACCTTCGGGTCAAGCGCAAGAAGAGACTCGTTCGTTTACGCCGAAAAAGCAAATTGTATTTGCCATGTCCGTATCCTTGTTAAATCCGCATGCTGTTCTGGACACGATCGGGGTCATTGGCACAAGCTCGCTCCAATATACAGGGATCGACAAAGTGGTCTTTGCCGTTGTATGTATCGCAGTTTCGTGGTTGTGGTTCTTGGGTCTTGGAATAGCGGGCAGGACAGCGGGAAGGATGGATCCATCAGGGAAATGGTTGTCCACGTTGAACCGAATATCAGCGTTGATTATGTGGGGAATAGCGGGGTATCTGGGGGTTAGCCTGATTCTATCCTAGCCGAAACGGTATGTGTGATTTTTTTATTATAGAAGATAAATCCCTTTGCCCACTCCTCTTCCAACCTATATAATGGGCCTAATTCAAAAGGGTATAAGGAGGGGGACTTATGGAATATAGATTAATAAAGGCGGATCCCAAGGTGTTCTCGAAATATTTTGCTACCTATTATAAGAATAATTGGTTTAGACCGAGCTGGGGTGATTCAACCAAGGTTCTAGCGGATTCGGACGACGGTTACTGGGTTGTCTTAGGTGACGATAAAGTGGCGGGAGTTTATTTGTCTGACCATTCCATCGGACTTGTGTTTGGTATCCCCCCATATTCTATTACCACAAAGATGATTGATTACGTGAAGAGCTATACCTTAAAATCCTGGAATTTGACAGAGTCTCTGCATGCTCATAATGTTCTGGTTGAGCAGGAGATCGCTTTTCGTGAAAATGGTTTCGTTCAGGTTGAATCCAGGCAATGCATGATGCGGCCTACCGAACAGCTGGAAACATCGATGGATCTCCATTATATGGATAGAAGACCCACAAAAGAAGATATGTCTAAGATTGTAGAGGTGTTTAGGGAAGCGTATGCAAATGGCCCGGATGAGCGGGAAGTCCAGGTTTATGCGGATGATGCGGCCCGATATTTTGACATAGTGGACCCCAAGCTGTTGGAAGCCTCTTCAGTAGTATATGACCGAACAACGGAAGAAATCGTCGGTGTATGTTTGATCTCTTTATGGGAGGGCCTGCCATTGGTCTTTAGCATCGCAGTATTGTCTCAACATCGAGGAGTGGGGTTGGCGAGCGCGATGCTGGATAGGGCATTAACGGCCTTGGAGCCTGATTACCCTGTGCTGCGCCTCTTTGTAACGACGGGGAATCAAGCGGAGCAACTGTATAGGAAGAAAGGTTTTCTCTCCGGCGGGGAATATCATCATCTTAAATACACCATAGAGTAAGATATGCTGCGCAGGGTGTTTGGTAGTGTGATAAACGGAAGATCGTGCTTTGATCTATTCTCTAAGGGGGCATTCAGGTGAATATTTCGATTGGCGGCTATTCTTTTTATAATACGTTTCTGGATGGAAAAATGGATGTGTTCGGTTATTTGGAGACGGTGAAGTACCGGTACCGAATGGATGCGGTTGATTTGTGGAACGGTTTTTTCATCGATCGGAGCGATAGCGTATATAAGCTTGCTGATAAGAGTTACATCCGGAAAATCAGAGAGGCACTGGATGAGAAAGAGATGAGGGTGGTTAACTTTGCTGTGGATGGAGCGCACCTATGGGATCCAGACCCGGATATCCGGCAGAAGCTGTACGAGAACGCGCTGGTTCATCTGGATGCCGCTGAAATCCTGGGCGCCGAAACCGTGCGAATCGACACCGGCGGCAGTTATAAGGAATCGGAGCCGATGACTAACGAACAGTTCGAGTATACCGTTAAACGTTATCGGGAATATGCGGATCGTGCAGCGGATGGCGGTTATACCATTGGTCCGGAAAATCATATGGGCGCATCGCTGCTTCCGCGAGAAATGAAACGGCTTGCCGAGGAAGTCCAACATCCGGCTTTTGGTTTTCTGCTTCATCTTGGCAGATGGAAGGCAGATGAGGCTGAAGGTGATGAGATGGTTGCCCCATGGACGGTACATACTCATTTTGATGCAAAAACAGCAGTCCATCCCGATGCGGAGGAGAAGGTACGGAGCCTGCTCGCAGGCGGATACAAGGGTTACTGGGGCGTCGAATACAATGCGCCGCACAACCAATATGTGGAGATGGAATGGATTATCGGTACCGTCAAACGGATCGTGAGTAATGCCAGTCGAGTTGAGTTGGAATGATGAAATCGTGCGAGATGGTTGCTTTGTATTGCAATGGAAGTGCATTTGAAGAGCGTTTAAAGAGCATTGGAAGGGCGTTTGTATTGCGTTTGAAAGACATTTGAAAGGCATTTGAAAGGCATTTTTATTGCATTGTATGGCATGGCATTGTATTGCATTTGCATTGCATTGTATTTGTATTGCGTAGTATTGCATTGTATTGTATTTGCATTTCTAACGGACTAAGCATCCGTTATTTAGTTAAAAAAGATGTGTTTAACTAGTTTAGCGGACATGAGATACGTTATTCGCCGTAAAAGTGTGATTATCGCCCTATGTTAACTGAAATAACGGATCTGGTGTCCGTTCGATTCGCGAAATAAGCAATTCTGAACGAAATAACGGGCCTGGCGTCCGTTCGATTCGCGAAATGAGCTATTTTGATCGAAATGAAGGTGCTATTGTCCGTTCGATTCGCGAATTAAGCTATTTTGATCGAAATAAAGGCGTTCATGTCCGGTCGTGCCAAATGGGAAAGAAAATCCGTACTCGTCTTAGACTGATACCGATTCAGATATTGCTCTGCAGTTATAAGGGGTGGCTTGGTGCGGTACGCTGCGCTCAGTTCGCAAGATCATTTATCCTTATAGCAGAAAAACAAGAGAGCGGGTTCCATGGAACCCGCTCTCTTGTTTGTTGTCAGCGGCCTGTAAGAAAAATGTCGAAGGCCATCTTAACTGGTTAACTTAAACTGGCTGTTGTATAACTCGTAATAAAAGCCCCGTTTGGCCAGCAGTTCTTCGTGTGTGCCACGCTCCGCGATACCGCCTTGATTCATGACGAGAATCTGGTCAGCCTCGCGGATCGTGCTTAGACGATGAGCGATGACAAAGCTCGTTCGGCCCTGCATCAGGGTGCGCATGGCGGTTTGAATATGCATCTCCGTCCGCGTATCGATGCTGCTGGTAGCCTCGTCTAGAATCAGTATGACCGGATCGGCAAGCACCGCACGCGCGATCGTCAATAGCTGCCGCTGGCCCTGGCTCAGGTTGCCTCCGCCCGAGAGAAGCTGCGTATCATAGCCTTCGGGCAGCTTCATGATGAAGTCATGCGCATTGGCAAGCTTGGCGGCAGTTTCGATCTCTTCGTCCGAGGCATCAAGCCGGCCGTAGCGGATGTTCTCCCGAATCGATGCCGAGAATACATAGGCATCCTGCAGCACGATTCCCAGCTTGCTCCGCAGATTGTCCTTATCCAACTGACGGATGTCGACCCCATCAATGGTGATCACGCCAGAATCGATCTCATAGAAACGGGTGAGCAGATTGATGATGGTGGTTTTGCCGGCACCTGTCGGACCGACGAGCGCAATGGTCTCGCCCGGCCGAGCGGTGAGTGATACATCCTTCAGAATCGGGACGCCCTCCTTATAACTGAAGCAGACACGGTCAAATTGTACCTCCCCATACATGTCATCCGCTGCATTCTCGTCTTGATTGTCTTGGTACTCGGACTCGGTATCGATAATCTCAAAGACCCGTTCAGCACCAGCCACAGCAGATTGCACCAGGTTGAATTGATTCGCCAGATCGTTCAGCGGCCGTTGAAACTGCTTCGAGTAGTTCAGAAATGCAACGACAACCCCAACGGTAGTAAAACCCTTGAATGCCATGTACCCGCCAACCGCCGCTATTAAAGCAAAGCTGACGTTATTCAGCACGTTCATAACCGGACCGACGGTACCCGAATAAATCTGAGCTTGAATGCTGGCATCGGTCAGCTTCTTGTTCATGACATCGAACTGCGCAGCGGCATGTCGCTCCCGGCGATATACCTGTACGACCTTCTGACCCGAGACGGTTTCCTCGATAAAGCCATTAAGCTCACCCAGCGTGCTCTGCTGCTTGGAGAAATGCTTCCTTGTCCGGCTTGCTACTGTCTTTGTAAACAGCATGACAAGCGGAATGGTCACCATACTGAGCAGCGTCAGCCATACGTTCAGGTACAGCATGATGGCGAGTGATCCAACCAGGGACAATACGCTTGAGATTAGCTGGGTTACGCTCTGATTCAATGTCCCGGAGACGTTCTCGATATCGTTGGTCGTGCGGCTCATCAATTCGCCGTGCGTCTTGCTGTCGAAGAATCGCAGCGGAAGGATTTGAAGTCTTGCAAAAATATCCCTCCGCATGGCCTGAATAGACAGCTGGGAGACCTTAACCATGACATGCTGTTGCAGCCATGCCGTGAGCGCGGTACCCGCGTAAACGGCAAGAAGCACCGCACACAACCCCATGAGTCCCTCGAAATCTCCTGGAATGATGTAATGATCCACCGCATTTCCCAGCAGGTAAGGAGCCACCAGGGACAGAATCGTCGCGATGAGCGTGAATAAGAAAACAGCGATCATACCGCCCTTAAATGGACGGATGTAACCCCAGATCCGGCGTATCGTTGCCATCGTATTTTTGGGCTTCGCCTTGGTCATCGTCATTCCACGCATGGGGCTGCCGCCGCGCATGCTCAGATCCGGAGCGTCTGCATGGCCATGCTTCGCTCCCTGTTCCGGTTTAGCCATGGGAAGACACCTCCTTGCCGAATTGCGATTTGTAAATATCCTGGTATAACTCACAGGAAGCAAGCAGCTCGCTGTGCGTACCCTCCGCTACCAATTTCCCATCATCCAGTACCAGTATAAGATCGGCATCGATCACGGAAGAGATCCGCTGGGCAATCATGAGGCAGGTGCGAGCGTTCATCAGCCGGGCTAACTCTTTCTGAAGCCTGGACTCCGTCCCCATATCGATGGCGCTTGTGCTGTCATCAAGAATAAGAATGGCGGGGCGAAGCAGTAATGCCCGTGCAATGGAGATCCGCTGCTTCTGGCCGCCGGAGAGGTTCACGCCTCTTTGTCCAAGCACGGTATCGTACCCTTCCGGCATGGACGAAATGAATTCATGCGCCTGCGCAGCCTTAGCTGCTGCCATCACTTCTTCATCGGAAGCATCCGCTTTCCCGTAGCGGATATTGTCCCGGATCGTGCCTGTGAAGAGGATGGATTCTTGAAGGACGATGCCAATGTGTTCGCGTAACGCCGATAAGTCGATTTGTCGCACATCGGTCCCATCGATGAACATCCGCCCGGATGTTACATCATACAGGCGGGGGAGCAGGGATACCAGTGAGGTTTTCCCCGAACCGGTTGCTCCCATAATCGCGACGGTCTGCCCTGGTTGAACCTTGAAACTGACATTATGTAAAACGGGCTTCTGTATTTCCGGTTTGTAGGAAAAAGTCACCTGGTCAAATACGATTTCTCCCTGCTTGTATGCATTCATCGTCGGGTGAGCAACGTTTACAATCTCGGATTCCATATGCATGACTTCCTGGACACGATCAGCGGAAACCTTGGCTGTAGAGATTCGAACCAGCATCATCGCCACGGAGGAAACGGAGAACAGCACCTGTGTCACATAGTTGATAAAGGCTACCAGGCTTCCCACCTCGAATGAGCCATCAATCGCGTTCTTCCCGCCGAGCCATAGGACAATCACGATACTGATGTTCAGTATCATGGTCAGGATAGGCATATTCAGCGCAACGATCCGTTGTGTTTGAACCGAAACTTGCGTGAAGTCGGTATTCGCTTGATGGAATCGATCCTTCTCATACCCGGCTCGCACAAATGCTTTGGACACCCGGATGCCGGCGAAATTCTCCTTCAGGACCGTATTCACTTTGTCGAGTTTCTTCTGAACGGTGGCGAATAAGGGGAGGGTGGTCCGGATCAGGAAGAACATCACAACGAACAACAATGGAACGGCAATGGCCAGAATGATGGCGAGCTTGGGGCTAATGATCACCGCCATAACCATGCTTCCAATCGCGAGAAACGGAGACCGTACGAAGACGCGCAGCAGCATCTGGACCATGGTCTGTAGCTGAATGATGTCGCCCGTCAGCCGGGTGATAAGTGAACCGGTTGAGATGTCGTCCAGATTTCGGAACGAGAGGGTTTGAACCTTGCGGAACAAATCCCGGCGCAGGTCGGCACCGAAACGCTGCGAGGCAATGGAAGAATAGATCGTACATCCGAGACCTCCAAGCAGCCCGATGGCAGCCGCACCCAGCATGATAAGACCTGTACGGAGAATGTGTGAAGTATCGTTCTGCATGACACCTTGATCAATAATGCTGGCCATGAGAATGGGCTGAAGCAAATCCATGGCGACCTCCAGCAGCATGAGCAGCGGCGCAAGCAGGGCCGCAGCCCAATGGGGACGTAAATAACGAAATAATTTGAGCAAGAATAATGGCACCTTCTTTATTCTTCTTAGTCTAAATACCAAGTTAAGCCATAGGCTTCAACCTTGTCAAAGGGAAAAGGGATAAGCGCAACTTGCATCTCTTAAGAAAAACTTTAACTTTTCCCTACTTTTCCTTAAACTCTATTTATTAATCTGGATAAACCAAGCTAGAGGGAGTTGTTGAAGTTGAAAAAGGGTTTGATCATGCTCGTTATATTTCTGTTGGTCGGATGCGAGTCCATTCTGACGGAGACGCCTAACGTGAATAATAGGGTAGAAAGTAGAGATGGACAGGAAGCAAAAGCGGGTTCTGATACGCAATCGCATCCTCCATCAGCTGCGCAGACGATCCGTGTAACAGATGAACAAGTGACACGTGGAGATTTGGTCCTGGTCAACAAGGATCATCCGCTTGATCCGGGAGCGGTGCCGAAGGATATCGTAACATTGTTTGAGAATAAAGACTTAATGCATGGTTATGTGGTTCTGGACAACACGATCCGGTTATCGCGCAGTGTGGCAGAGAAATTCGGTGACATGGTTGAAGCCGCCGGAGAAGACGGAGTCAATCGCTTCATGATCAGCAGCGGGTATCGGGATGAGGGCGAGCAAGAACAGCTTTATCGTGAAAAAGGTTCCGATTACGCCTTGCCTCCAGGCTACAGCGAACATAATCTCGGGCTCTCGATGGATATCGGATCGACGCAGCAGTCGATTGATCGATCGCCCGAAGGGAAGTGGCTGAAGGAGCATGCATGGGCGCACGGATTCATTCTGCGATATCCTGAGGACAAAACAGAGATTACAGGCATTCAGTATGAACCGTGGCATTTTCGTTATGTTGGGCAGCCGCACAGCATGATCATGAAGGAACTGAATCTTACATTGGAGGAATATCTGGATTACCTGAAGGAACAATCCAGCTATACAACAACTGTAGAGGGGAAGGAATACGAAATAAAGTATGTACCCGTTACATCCAAAGACATGGAGATTGAGATACCGGCAGGAAGCGAGTATGAGATATCCGGAAACAATATCGACGGAATCATTGTGACGGTACGGCTAAATAAGGATGATGCAAAATGAAATTATCGTATAAATGGATGCTTGTATTACTATATGCGCTGTATCTCTATGTCTTACTCAAGGTGATTTTATTCAAGTTCGGTTCCGTAGATCTATCAGTTCTGTGGCAGCAGCTGCATCGAGCCACCGAGATCCCGGATTATGTACAAAATCGATTGCAATTTGCCAATTTCACGCCCTTTGAATCCATTCGTATGAATATCAAGCACCTTTCGAGTCCGCATGACGTGGTCAATCTCTTTGGCAATATCGCCATATTCATGCCCAATGGCCTATTCGTCGGTCTTATGCTTAGGAACAAGTTCCTCGGATTCATTGGCTCCTTCACGACATCCCTGGGGTTGAGCCTGGGGCTGGAATGCTCCCAGCTCTTTTTTTCAATGGGAAGTTTTGATGTGGATGATTTAATCCTGAATACGACCGGTGGTGTGCTTGGGTACGGCATGTTTCTCGTGCTTAAACTCACCTTAGCAGGAACAACTCTTCCTACTGATGAGAGAAGAGGAAGAACGGATAAGCCTTTAACTGGGAACGAATAAGTAAGCAATCACGCGACCCGGCCGGAACTCGATCCGTTCTGTAAAATGCCCGGTTTTAAGACATCCGCTGTCCGGATACGGACCCTGAAGTGACACGTGATTGGGAGTAGTAGGAAAAGGTCGTGGTTTAGAGAGCTGGGAGCCATGGTATCATACGGTCGGTGACGTTTCCGAAGCTCGCCAAGGAGTGGTGGAACAAAAGAATAAGTATGTTTTGACGGTTGGCCGCCGTGAGGCTGCTAATAACCCCCCCTTAGACAGATGTGGCATGGAAGATCTAATATGTACCTGGATAACCCGCAGACAAAGGTGATTTCCCTTGTCGTGCTGGGCCGGTATGGATAACGAGAATGGCAAACGTATGGAGATAGTGGAAAACCCGGTCCAGGACCGGGTTTCTTTTGACCTAAACAAGCTGATCTTGGAGGGCTGTCGCCCACTCTTCATGAAGCTTTTCTTCGGAAATCCGGAAAATTTCTTGATAACCATTGGGCATACGAATCAATTGATTTAATGGACCTAACCCATATTTTTTAATGATGAACTCAACGATCAGATAGGAGAACTGAAATCCCGTTTTGCCGAAATCCCAGGAATCATCATTGAGATCCTCGAAGCTTGGAATTGCATGATTGCTGATGGCTGCCGAAGTCGTGCTTCGAATGAAATCTTCGGACATTTGCTGCGTTTCGTACCCACCGATGCCCTGACGGATCCATTTGGGGGCAAGGGGGTTGATGTCGCTGATCAACCACATGGTATACAAGTGCAGCGTGGACCGAAGGATCGATTGATACGTATGCTCAGGACCCGGGTTTAAGGGTGAGACGATTTTTAACGTGTTGTTATCAAACGTGCCCATGAACCAATCAGGTGCATCCGATTCTCCAGCGGCTTGATGGAATGTTGGCAGATCGGGATAGATTTCAATGACGATTTTGCGTGAAGGCTGATGATTATATTTCGCTGCAATCTGTTCTACATTGTTCTTAAGTTCTTGAAACAGGTCCTGATGCACGTTGCTCTGATGATGACTTGCATCACTTTTGCTTTCAAAGGATATCAAATCTAGAATTGACATAATGGTGATGTCACCCCATTCTTTTAATTCTTTCTTTAGTTTCTCTAAGGATCGGTACAATCGATTTTTCACCGCACTCTCGCGCATGCCCACGATCCTGGATATTTCCGACAGCGTACAATCCACGAAGAATCGCAAGGATATAATCTGCTGATCAAGCTCACTCAGCTGCTTAAGTGCCGCGCTAATATCGATTCGAATATCAACATATCTGGCAAAATCAAGGGAGATGGACTGTGATTCATAACTTGTAAAGTCATAAGGCATCTCATGTTTACGTGATATACTTCGATATTCATTTTTAACCGTGTTCTGGGCGATCTTGAAGATCCAGGTGAACAGACTGGAGTTCCCGTTAAACTTATCGAGGTTCTCCATGGCCCTTAAGAACACTTGTTGTGTTAAGTCATCTGCAGCCATCGGATTCACTTTCAGTGCGAGATAATGGCGAATCCTCAGGCGGTATTCATCATACATATCTTCAAATGTGCGTTTGGTTCCCTGGTTATCCGGATAAACAGGGAGATTGTCTTGAGCTCTTGACACGGATAAGAACCTCCTCTTGACCTTACAATTCATTAGACACCGGAGAGAGTCAAAAAGCCACATTTGGCGGAAATAATTTTTGCTCATTTTTTTATGTTGACTGGGCCGGTAAATCTAGGTTATTGACGCATTTATATTAATCATCCTAATAAAGGCACAAGAATGAAAGACGGCTCTGCATATGATGTCATCATCATGAACAGGGAAGCGAGGTGATCCTAATATGTCATCGAAACGCGCAAGGAAGTCCAGAATTGCTTCGAAATCGAGCCCTCCGCAGCATTGGGTAGGTCAACCGGTCGTGGTCGTTCTGAAGGACGGCAGCTACTATATCGGAGAACTGAATCAGATCCAAGGCCGAGAAGTAACGCTGTCAGGACTTCGTGCTAACAAAAATATGCCGGCCTCGATTGCTCGGAGCGGGGATAAAGCGCAAATCTCCGGATTTTTAAGCAACTTGTTTGGAGGTCCTCCAAGCGCTCCGGCAGTCGAAGGGGCTGAGCGAGGAGAAGGAGTCGCGGCGGTTGGCGGATTGGGCTTCTTGGGACAATTCGTGCCTCACATTACACTGGGCATGAATGTGATAAAAGCCATTATGCCATTAATGGGAATGTTAAAAATATAACGTTACAAAAGCGTCAGGCAAATCACGAGACTAAGAAAAAGAAGCTTGAAGGTTTCAAGCTTCTTTTTGCATGAAATATGATTCAGCCATAACCATCGAACCATTACGTGGCGATGGCACGCTGAATTATCGATTTGGCTTCCAATGCAATGGTTTCATCTTTTTCGTCGATGGCTTGGATGAATATTAACATGGGGATATATACGGCGATCATTCGTGCCAGAATCTTGGTTTCTTCGTCCACTTCGCCATAGATATCATAGAAAGCCTCTCTGGAGGCCGGTGGCAGGAAGCTGTAAACGATACTCAGGTCACAGGCAGGATGGCCAATGTTTATGTCACCCCAATCAATAATGCCCGAAAGCTTGCCGGCATCATCGACCAACATGTTTTTAAAATGGAGATCCCCGTGGATTAGAACATGTTGGTGCCTGGCCCGATCCAACTGGATGCCCTGCAAATAGTCCGCGATCTCGCTCAACTCCGCTTGCGTAATATAGAGGGTAAGACGGGAGAGGAAATTCAACATTTTGTCTTTCCGGCCGGCCAGATCGGTCAGATTACGCTGGTCAGACAATACACCCGCTTGCTGTGCTATTTCTACGGGAAATGCATGCAGGTTCTTCAGGAAGCGGGCGAGCGTTGCCGCCGACTGCATCCGTGCTTCATCTGATATTCCAATCGGAAATTTCCCTGGAAGATAGGTATACCCCAGAAAAGGTGCAGGATAGTCTTCACTCTCTTTTCCGAAGAAAAGGGGTTTCGCATAAGGTATCGTTATGTAGTGTTCCAGCTTGGGCAGGATTTTTGCTTCGGTATTTAGTAAAGTTATGGCAATATCTCTTCGGGGGAAGCGAAACACATACTCATCGCCAACGCGATAAACGGTGTTGTCCCATCCGTTGCCAATCTCCTGGACCTTGAGGGTGGACAATTGGGGAAATTGACGGTTAAGTAATAATCGGACTAACGGCTCGGTTACTTCCCATTCGGCATCCCATAGATTTCGGCCCATGATGACCTTCACCTCCATAATGAATTTCTCGTATGATGAATCGGATGTTATCAAGTCTAACGGAAATGCTCCGTAAAGGGCAATTGAAAGGATAACTATAATTGAAATTCACCTGCGAATATGTGTATCTGAATCATAGTGATTCCTTTCACAATAACAATATTGTATAGTAGAAGAGAGATAAAAGTCACTTGGGGACATCTATAAGACAATAATTTGACGAAATGAAGGGATACGAGTGCCATATTTACGCTTTAAAGGATTTACCGAAGTTTTTCTTGAAGAAATCACACCACAGGTCGTTGCCGAATTCGCCGGTATTGTTCAAATACCGCAGGAAATTGTAAAGATTGAACTGCTTCCTTATCAGATCATAACCAATACGCCGTTATCCGTGGAAATCCTCATGTTCCAGAGAACTCAGGAGATTCATGATGCTGTCGCAGCCCGCATTCACGACATCTTGTCGGAACACGGGTACCGGAACGTACATATTTTCTTCGTGATTCTTAAGCGGAATCTTTATTATAAAGAAGGCAGACCATTAGAATAAAATAAGACGTTGCAGGCGAGACAAGGATGCAGATGATGCATTCTTGTTTTTTTATAAGGATGAAATTGGCTCGGTTGTTCATGGACCCGATAGCTCTCAGTCATCTTCTAAAAAGACGACTCCATCCGCTTCATAAACGTACGTGCTGTGATTTTAGAAGATAATTTGCGTTGGTTTTAAGTGTGATTTTGCTCTATCAAATATGTTCATTGCATGTGGTAGTATGACCTATTCTCTTAGTTTTACAAACTCATTATCAATTACCTACTGATTTCGACCCATTTATCATAACAATGCCTATTACAACTAAAAGCAGGGATACGATTTTGATGACGGATATGCTTTCTTCAAAAAATGCGATACCAATAATAGCTGTCATCCCTGTTCCAGTACCGCCCCATACGGCATAGGCAATCGATAAAGGAACGACCTTCATGGCAAAAGATAAGAATAAAAAAGCAATAAAATAAAAAGCTAATGCACCTAGTGTCGGCCATATCACAGTAAATCCATTGGACAACTTTAAAAATGTTCCCCCCGTTATTCCACATCCAATAGCCATTATTAAATAGAGAGTGTGCTTCTGTAACATCATTCCCATCCCCTTTAACTAAAATTTAGCAGGATTATTCCGAAAAGCAGGATACATAATCCTGCTATAGATCTCAAAGTTATTTTTTCTTTCAAAAACAGAATAGCGATACAAACAGTTAAAGCTGTACCTATGCCCGACCAAGTGGCAAAAACAACCCCCATAGAAAGAGTTTTTAAAGATAATGCTAAAAAATAAAATGTTACACTATAGCCAACCAAAGTAAATAAAGACGGCCAGAACTTTCTAAATCCCTGCGATAATTTCAACTGAGTGGAGGAAAAAACCTCCAACAATATGGCGACAAACAAATATAAATAGGCCAAGAACAATACTCCTTTCATTGATTATATAGAACGATCATTATATTTTATGCAAAAAAATAAAAGAGCATATCTTTTATTTTTTGATTGATCTCAACAACTCTCTAGCTACTTTAATCGCTTTTTCGGGACCAATTATTTCAGCCATAGAAGTAGACCCTTCAGCAATTGTATGGATATGAAGACATAATTCCGGTGAACGATTATTTTGGGTTAATACCTCTCTTAAATAGGCCGTAAAAGCTTGTTTATGCTCTATTATAAGTTTTTCAATCGCTTCGCTTCTTCCTCGATATTCTTCCAATGCACGTAAAAAGATACAACCAATGTCTCCTTTTTCGATCAGCCACATATAATGACCCTCCATCACATCTTCAATATCCCAATTATCCGGATCTCTATGCTGAGGCCTTACAAGGTTCCAATAGTAAAGTTCTCTCTTTTTTAATACTTCCAAAACTAATTCTTCTTTAGAAGAAAAATGATTATATAAGGTCATGATAGCTACATCAGCTTCAGTTATGATTTTCTTCAATCCAATGGAATGAAATCCATATTGGTAAAACAACGTTTCTGCAGTATTGAGTATAGCTTCTCTTTTGGATGATCCCATCATACATACTCCTTTTTTATAGTGATCGTTCTATACATTATAACATTTAAAAAAAGGAAAACCAGAAAGACCCTGGCTAACCATTATTTTAGATGATTACAGCCGTGCAATTGCTGGATATTTCTTAACTTTTCAAAATCCCTCTGCAATACATACATCATTGGTCTTAAACCAAGCAATATGGAGAAAAAATAACCCCGATTGGCAAATATGTGGTATACCTGAAACATTTGATTTATCCGGTTATTTCCGTTCCTTTATGATATGGTAAAAGAGTTACCAAGATTTATATAAGTATGAAGGAGGGCCCATGGACCGTTTAAAAGGCATTTTGAAGGATCACTATGGCTTGGAGAATACTGACGTCGTACCACAGCAGGGTGGCTGGGCTGCACTCGCATTTAGAGTCAGGAGCCATAACGAGCATTATTTCCTGAAGGCTTATGAGAAAAGCCGGGCATCCACTCCCAAGTGGACGGCGCTCATTGATGATTACGTGCCGATATTGCTGTGGCTTGAAGAGCATAGCCGTTTGAAGGGCAAGATTCCAGCCCCCATTCTCACGACGGACGGCAGCTATCAATGCGAGGATGACGAAGGGATCTATCTGCTGTATGAATATATCGTTGGGGACACGATTGCCGATCAAGAACTGACAGAGGATCAGGTACGGCAGCTAGCGGAGATGATCGCAGAGCTCCATCGCTATGGGGAAGAGGTTCCGCTTGTGACAAGTGCCATGACGGAAAACTACACGGTGCCGTTTCTTGGGCAGCTAAAGAGCACGCTGGACGGGGAGTTGCCGTATGACCTCGGGGAAGTGCTGCTTCATTATATCGATAGATTGAAGGAAATCATGCTTAAAGTTGAAGAGTTGTCCGAAGCGCTGAAGAATCGTGATCTGCGAATGGCATTATGCCATACCGACGTACATGGATGGAATCTGATGTCTACGGGGCAGCACCTGAAACTGATCGATTGGGAAGGGCTGAAGTTGGCACCGGTTGAGGCGGATATGATGTCTTTTGTGGATGAGCCCTATTTTGAACTATTTATGAGGGTTTATAAAGAAACGCACAGTCATTATGAAATAAACGCTGAGGCGTTGCAGTTTTATCAAGGCAGACGCAAATTGGAGGATGTCTGGGAGTTCATGGAGCAACTACTCTATGATGTCCAGCATGACAAAGAACGTGCGTTAACGCTCCAGAGTCTGAGAAAAGAGCTGGAAGAGATCGCTTCTTCCCATCGGGACTGATCCTTATACATGAAAAAAGCCAGCCAGTGGAGTGAAGCACGCTTCAATCCTACCAGGAGGCTTTTTTTGCTTGTCTATTTCGGTGTTTCACATCACATACTTTGCAAGTACCCAACAGAGAAGAGCCATAAACCAGGAGACAAAACCGAAGATCATCACGATTTTGTTCTCACTCCAGCCGTACTTGAGACTGAAGTGGAAGTGGATCGGGGTCATTCGGAACAGACGCAGCTTGGTCCGTTTGTAGTACCATACCTGCAGGATAACCGAGAGCTGCTCGGCCAAATAGATCATGAACAGCAACGGAATCAGGATTTCGACCTTCTCGATCACCGCTAAGAATGAAAGGGAACCGCCAATGGCAAGGGATCCCGTATCCCCCATAAAAGCCCGGGCCGGATAAATGTTGTAGAGCAGCAAGCCGAGCAGACAGCCGATCATGACTAGCGAGAACATCTGAACCTCCGGTTTGTCGGAGATTAAAAAGAAGAAAAAATAGGTAGGTATGGCTACATTGATTAATAGTCCGTCCAACCCATCGGTAAAGTTAATGGCATTAGCCGAACCCACAATGAATAGCAGCATGATGATGACGTACACACTAACCGGCAAATGCAGTTGGAACCCGTTGAAGAGCCGGATATCACTTGTCAGCGAAAAGGAATGGAACAGCACATACAGTAATGAGCCGGTAAACAGGAACTGAAATACAAGTTTCATGCGACCGGAGATTCCCGACGGGTCCTGCCACGCAGCTTTTTTGAAGTCATCCATAAACCCGATCGAGCTGAACAAGAGGAAGGTCGCGCATAAAAAAACGGTTAGCGGCGTAGGTTGAAATTGCAGTGAAATGGCAACGCCAATCAGCAATATAAGACCTGCCATTAACGGCGTCCCGCGTTTGGCCTGATGATCGGGAGGCAGCTCGGTCCGGATTGGCTGCGTGAGCTTTAACGTACGCAATCCCCAGATAAGCAGCGGTGTGAACAGTGTCACCAGCAAGAACGATAGTCCGGATACACCCAGAATTCCATTCATCTCATACACATCTCTTTCTATCGGTTTCGTGTTAGTACATTGTATTTCGATGAAATGGACAAATATTCCTTCCGATTTACGAAGTTAGCAAAAAGAGTAACGTACCCTATTCTCAATTACGAAACGCTACTCTTTTTTAGTGTTCTATAACTGATAGGGTCCGTTAATGGACAAGCGTAATGCCATAGCCGTCATTTCCCGTGGAGTGTAGGGATATCCATTCAACATCCACCACAAGATGGTCTCGTGAAACGCGCCCGTCATAAAGTTGATCACCACGTCGGACGGGACGCTGATCTCAGCTCCTGTCTCAATGGAAGCTTCAAGCCCAACCTTTACAAAATGGTATAGCGTGGCTTTGAAATAACGCGTGAATGGCGTGTCAGGATGGATTAAAATGAAGGCTTCGTAAAACTGGCGATTCTCCAGCACATGGTTGAATAAAGCTACCATATTGGAGGGCAGTTCCACATAATCAACCTCTTGAAGGGGTATTTTTTTCTCGATCACGATGCAGCGTTCCAAATCTTCCATCATCTCCTTGGACATGACCTCCATTAACTCGGCTACACTACTAAAATGCTTGTAAAAGGTAGGCCGTGTCACTTGTGCCTCGGCACATAGATCCGTAATGGATATGGGATCGATTCGGGAAGCCATCATGTGAAGGAGAGCGGTTTTTATTTTTTGCAGGGTTCTGATTTCTCTCGGATCTAACTCCGGTTTCATGACAGTAGCTCCACTCCTTCGCAGTTCCACAATATGTATCTCTCTATTATACAAAATACCATCATGTACTGAATCTGGGTAGGAGCTGTAGTAAGATCCACGAGTACTCTATTCTTCATGTAAGAATCGACGCCAAACGCAGATGGTCATATATCTTAAGATGTGAGTTACTCGAAGACGGCGTGAAACATCAAGACCGATTCGCTACGCTACTCGTCATCATGTTACACGCAAAGGCAGCACCAAGATTTCGCTTGCACGGCATCTTCGTGCTTGAAGTAAGGTGAGAAATGAAGTAGCCATTGCTACCTTGATTATGGTTTAATCTATTTAATGGCTACAAGAATTTTAAACCCCTAAACGTAATATTATTGAATTGAAAGCGGTTAGATCAATAAGGATGGACAGCACCGAAAGTATCGGGAGCTTACAACGTCGATAACGGCGATTGTGAGCTCTTTTTGCTTTCCAATAATTAGGTTGCTGCTATAATGAGAGGGTGGGAAAGTGAGTGTATGGGTGTCTCGGAATGATGAAGATTCGAGAAATTCCAGGAAGGAAATGGGTCCGTGATAAAAAGGTCTGGATGATTCCATTTACACCCGAATCCATTCAACAGTTGCATACACTTTTTGAATGAACGAAGATTCATGTTGATAGCATGCTGATGAAAGAGTGCAGCTTGTTTAACAATGAAGTTAACATGCAGGATCACATTCCAATCTATTCATGGGATGAGTCGATAAAAAGGTCTTTCGTTCATGCACTGCAGCTTCGAGGTTATAGTAAAAACACGATAAAAGCTTATTGTAGTCAAGTCCATCGATTTCATGCTTTTGTACAGCAGCAAAATCAGAGGATGGGTCACGAGAAATTGATTCAGAGTTATTCCTTACACTTACTTCATAGAAAATGTTCCCATTCCTATGTTAATCAAGCGCTCAGCGTGATCAAATTCTATGCTCAAAAAGTATTATTGCATGAAGAAACAGTCTCTTATGTTCGCCCTAAGAAAGAAAAGAAGTTGCCGAATGTGTTATCGATGAACGAAGTGATGTTGATCTTAAAAGCACTCCATAATTTAAAACATCGTGCGATCCTATACCTTACCTCTTCCTCAGGATTACGGGTAGGGGAAGTGGTCCGGTTGAAAACTCAAGACATTGATTTCGAGCGAAAAACACTTCGGGTTTCTCAAGGCAAAGGTCGAAAGGATCGTCGTACGCTATTATCCGATACAGCTATGGATATTGTTCAACCGTATTTACAACAAGAAAAGCCTGAGAAGTGGATCTTCCCAGGTCAACACCCAGAGCGCCATATGACTGAACGAACGGTTCAAAAAGTGTTCGAACAAGCACGTGCTGCTTCTGGAATCCAGAAAAAGGTTAGTATTCACGCCTTGCGCCATTCATTCGCTACACATCTATTGGAAGGTGGAATTGACATTCGCTTCATTCAAGAGTTGCTCGGTCATCAAAGTGTACGCACCACCGAAAGGTACACACATGTGAGTGTGAAGGACATAAGAAGGATTAAAAGTCCGTTAGATCAATTGGAAGAGGAGTCGTAAACATTTTTAGTGAAGGAGTGTTCACGAAGTTCGTGAACACCTCAAGAGATGATATTTTTGCGATGTTCGTGAAAAAGACGTTATGTGAAACCGATGTAAAGAAATAGGTAGGTGTATCAATGAATTTAGATTATGAAGATCGATTTCTTTCAGTTCTTAGAAATCAGATGGAAATTAAGGCCCTAGAGATGTGGCTGTATGAGCATGTTGAAAAGCTGGAGGAATCTTTAGGTAGAGATATGTGTTTCAAATTACTTGATCTTAACTATAAATCAAAATTTGTAATAGATGAGCTTGAACCTATATTAGTTAAGATATTGGGTTTTGACTCAGTTGAAGATTTTATTATCAGAGATCTTTTGATTCGACTTATGCAAACAAATGATGACGATGAGTTTATAAATATATGTAGGAGTATTTATCATGAGTATTGTAATGGATATAACTTTTTCAGATTAATGGCTCTTAAATACATAGTTTATGATTATGATTTTCAATTACATGACCCTGTTGCAAAAGCTGATTTTTTACTGAATAATCGAGCGGAATTTATTGAAGAAGGAAAGAGACTTTTAAGGTTTTTTGACTCCGGAGCGTTAAAAATATTTGACATTAAACAGTACATTGACTTAAGAACTAAAAATGAAAAAATAGAAGAAGATTATTGGAAGTAGTTCTAGGAGACATCGGCATCATATAACAATATGTTCACGCATCGGGGGCAAGCCCCGCTCGGTCCGGGAGGAACAGTCGGGGAAGTGAATGCCGGGACACATCCGACATACGTCGGACGTCGTGAACACGAGAACGTTAGGCGACATTGCTGAAAAACACGGTTAAGAACCGATAAAGAGCACATTTATCGTGGGGGTATTCAGGATGGGAGAGAACGAACAACCCAAATTAGTTAGTTGGAAATATGATGATGAGGTTCGCGATGATCCCGCGGAATGGAATTGGATTGAGATTACTATGGTTTTTAATGATGGTTCAAAGCGTTGGAGTATTTTATATACACCTGAAAGATTGAAGAATAACTTATCTAGGGAGAATATCGACCCACCAGGGCTTTTCATTAAACACATGATAATTGTTAGAAGTTATTCGGAGAACGACATTCAAAGAGTATTAGAAGAACTTGAAACAAATAACGAACTATTAGAAGCATCAAGGGCATACGAGGGTTAATCAAGAGGTCAGCAACATCGCCTAACACCATATTCACGCATCGGGTCGACTTTGTCGCCCCTCGGTCCGGCAGCAGTCCGAAGTGAGTTCGATGAGGCATTTCAGTATACATAGAAGCAATCCAGCCGGACACATCCGCACCACCTAACCGCATCGCGGCCGCCCTTCGGGCTTAAGGTGGTGGGACGTCGTGAATACAAGAACGTTATGCGCAATTTCATTTAACTGAAAGGATTATATTATGAATACAACACAAGAAGCTTTACTAATCAAAGAAGGATATCTAATTCATTCTTCTATCGGATATGGACTTACTTCTCTTAGAAGAGCGAGTATCCAGAACAAAGGAGAATACTATCAAGGTTTCTTTCAATTGGGAACAGGTTTAGAAAGAACTATGAAATTAATAATAATGCAAAATTACAAAGGTATTCATAATAAATATCCAGATACTAAGGTTATGAAATCTTATAGTCACAACTTGATAAATCTTTTTCATTCTGTTGTGAAAATTTGTAATCGTAAGGACTTGCTTAACGATTTGGAAGAGATGTCCTTGAAAATATTGAAATTCTTAGGGGACTTTTCGATGGGCGATCGTTACTACAACCTTGATTATTTAACTGGAAGACGTTCAACTATAGATCCACTAATACAGTGGGCTGAAATTCAAAATGAGTTGTTGATTCGTGAAAGGAAGAATGGGAATAAAAATAATAAAAAAAATGATAAATTATTTAATATTCTTGATGAGAAAAGCTTCACAATAATTTACGATGAACAGAATAATTTGATTGATAAAGCAAGTGAGTTTTTTGAAGGAATCGAAAAAGCACAAAAGGCTCAAGGATATGCTGTTTATTATATACTTCAAATAATTAAAGTGTTATCAACAATTTTAGAAGATATTGAGTATAAATATAATCTATATAGAGCGCAATTAAA
>NZ_JAGGRD010000038.1:0-87316 GCF_018613005.1 Paenibacillus sp. ISL-20 | reverse complement strand
TCCTGGATCAGCTACAGATACAGCAATATTTTCCTTTGACACGTCTAAGCCTACGTATTTTATGGTATCCTTCATAGTACAGACTCTCCTTTGCAATTTAGCTCTGATTTTGGTTTTGGTTTAGCTTCTGCTACACCATTATTCCCAAAATTAACCTAAGATGTTGCAATTACGGGGAGTCTGTCTCGTTCATGATAACTGTTGCCCCCAGATTTCCTTTGAATCACGATATTACATCGTTGAAATCCGGGGGCAAAGGCGACCACTTTCGTTTCTCCAGAACAATTCCGCCTGCTCCGTTGGAGCATTTCTTGTAAGCCATGAATAGAACTTTATAACTTGTACCGTCCGACGGCTCCATAGGGAGCGTTACCCCCTACGGAGTTGCATCTTATTGTTCCGTCAAGATCACCGGGCCATCCTTTGTGATGGCGAGCGTATGCTCATACTGCGCGGACCATTTGCCGTCCACGGTTCTCGCGGTCCATCCGTCTGAATCGATCTTGCATTGATATGTGCCAAGATTCAGCATCGGTTCAATAGTGATGACCATGCCCTCTTTAAGTCGTGTCCCGCGATTAGGCGGGCCGTAATGGGGTACTTGCGGCTCCTCATGCATATTTTCGCCGATGGCGTGCCCCACGAAGTGGCGGACGACCGATAAATTTTGGGATTCCGCATAGGTTTGAATCGCATGGGAGATGTCTCCGATTCGATTGCCGATCACCGCTTGCTCAATGCCGAGATACAGGGATTTCTTCGTTACGTCCAGCAGATGCTGCGCTTCCTCGGACACGTTTCCGACCGGATAGGACCAGGCGGAATCGGCGAGCCAGCCATCATACTTCACCACCATATCAATGGTAACGATATCCCCGTCCTTCAATGGCTCATGGCTCGGAAAACCATGGCAAATTACGTCATTAACCGACGCGCAGGTGGCAAATGGATATCCGTGATAGCCCTTCTGCTCCGGTGTCGCGCCGCGCTCTGCCAGAAACCGCTCGACAAATTGATCAATCTCCAGTGTCGTCACGCCCGGTTTAATCATCTTGGCAATCTGCCGGTGGCATTCGGCGAGAATGTCCCCCGCCTTATTCATCTTGGCGATTTGTTCTTGTGTTTTGAGGATTATCAATCCTGCTCACTCCTTCTCAATTGGCTGTTATCTCCTATTCAAATCAAAAAGCCTTAGCTGATCGAAGATTCTTGGGGACAGGCATCTGCCTCTCCCCACTCCCCGGCCAATAAGGCTGATTCACAATCACAAGGTGTATCTGCTTTCTTCTTGTCTTGTATCCCAAAAAAAGGAAAGCTAAAAGCGCCCTACATCATCTTATTCTACTCCTAAGCCAAGGGAACCTCAATCATTTCCGTTAGGAATGTCTGCCTTCTGTTTATACGCGGGCGCGCACGGGAACGGTAGCGTATGCTTGCTGTATCCTCGGAGGCAGCTTCAGCTCGGCTGTA
The DNA here is from genome assembly GCF_018613005.1 of Paenibacillus sp. ISL-20. Lineage (NCBI taxonomy): Bacteria > Bacillati > Bacillota > Bacilli > Caryophanales > Paenibacillaceae > Paenibacillus > Paenibacillus sp. ISL-20. The sequence continues at coordinate 85,846 of NZ_JAGGRD010000038.1, read as the reverse complement.
ACCCAGAAAGTCATATGACTCTCCATAACCATAAACAGAATCAGGGCAGGCAGCATTTTATCTAACTTCGAACTTCATTTATTCAATGACAATCGTTTCTCCTCGTATCATAAATTATAATGTAAGGTTGCACAGAAACGATAATTTTACACGCGAGATCACAATTCCTCTCTTTTTTCCTATGTTCATTATTCGCCGTCCATGTCCCCGATATTCGTGAGGCCTGGTTCCGGCAGCGTGAGAACAAGGGCAACGGCAGCCAAAATCACCTCAACCGCAACCGCAAACGCAATATTGCAAGCTCTACCATACATACGTATCAAAAGACCAAAGGAAACAAAAAAACTTTACCCCGACAATCGGCGATAAAGTTTCAACTCGGGAAATAGGTTAAAGGAGTAAATATTTTACATTCTCTTTATATTTCTCTTATTCTTCCTCCAAAAATAAAGCCATACCCCCGCTACCAGCAGCACTACTGCGGCTCCCCACAAGGTGGGCTTCTGTAAGAATGGAGATTGACCTGCATTCTCGCCTTCAGTTGGAGGTACGCCCTCGGCAAGCGTATCGGGCCCTGATTCACCCGGAGCAGATGCATCTTCTGGAGGATATCCATCTCCAAGCTCGGTTAGCTCTTTGCCTGCGGTGGAGAGGAGCTTCGTACCATCACACATCCCTGTTCTCAGCTCACCCGATTCTGCAGACGCGAACACCAGGAATTCGCTTCCTACGGCAAACTGATCATAACCGCAGCTGGCTGATGACATAGCCGTTGTAAGCTCCGTCATTCCAGCTAATCCGCCCTTCCATACTTCCGTTACCTCTAACATAACATGGACCGGATCTGCGGATGACATCACCAGTTTCGGCTTCGGGCCAATCAGCTTGGTCACTTTGCCTGCAAATACCGCTGCACTCCGTTCCAAGCTTTCCTCAACCGTAAGCGACCCCGCACAGGAACAAGCAAATACGTCGGCTGGTTTGACCTTGTACAGGCTCACGAGCAGCAACAAGCAGCTAAGCAGGATCATAACCATGGATTTTCTCATCAATGAATCACCTCATTCCTTAGACGGCCCTCCCCCCCAAAATGTTCCAGCTGTATCAATAAATGCACCGATCTGGGATCTACCTCCACAAAACGTGGTGAGGCAGAACTGGATGGCGGTCGATCAAGGGGGAGAGGGATCCCAGCAAGAGGCTTCATCGTCATTGGCTATTTACTGACGATGATCAGATAATGACGCTCTGTAGGATACTCGATGCCTTCCACATGCAGCCCTGCTTGCTCCAACAAAACCTTCATCACATGCGGATCAACCCGGTTCGGGCGGGGAACCCGCTTCTCAGCCGGATCCTCTTGCCACTCCAGACACAAGCATCGTCCCCCTGGTCGCAGCACTCTTGCCATCTGGCGGATGGACTCTTCCAACTGATCGGTGATATGAAGGATCAGGGAAGCGATGACTCGATCCACAGCTTCTTGCTGAAAAGGAAGCTTTTCCAACTTCCCTTCCATCACCTTAATATTCGTGAGTCCCTGTTCCTGTGCACGCCCCCGCATCATGTCCAGCATGGCTGGCTCGGTATCCAGCGCGTAAACCGTGCCTGTCGTTAACTCGGCTGCCGGTATGGAAAAATAGCCGGTGCCTGCCCCGATGTCAAGGACATCCACCCCGCCGCTCACTTGGAGCTTCTCTAGCAGCGAAGATGCCGGTAACTCCTTCTTCCTTTCCGGACTTTCCAATCGGTCTATGAGTGACGGATCAAAGCTCTCTTTCATGGTATCGCTCTCCTCCTCGCATGATTGCATTTTTGCTTATACGTACTAATGTGAACCCAGTGAGGGAGAACTCCCCTCATCGGTCTACCATACCTTTGATAGGAACCGATGTAAACCGGTTCGTTGCCTTATATCACTGTATCGTATCCATCCTTATATCACTTTACCGATCCCTATATCACTATATCGATCCTTATATCATAGTACTGATAAGATTAATGCTGGTTCGGAACCATTATATATAATAAATGGCCGCAACAGACACCCTGAATTATGATAATCAGGCTAAAAAGGGCATCCCCACGATCATAATGACCATGAAGTTGCCCCAATTTGTACAATTAGTCACGCTTATCCTCAATCAGCACCTGCTCAGCCAGAAAATCCACAAGATGAACGGCCTCTACGCCATTTTGTTTACCGGCACGCTCGATCCCCCACTTCATCTGCAGCAGGCATCCCGGGTTCGAAGTCACGATGACCTTGGCTCCGGTAGCCTCCACATGTTCCATCTTGTGATCCAGAAGCGTGGTCGACATTTCCGTCTGGGTCAAATTATAAATGCCGGCGGAACCGCAGCATACCTCGGCCCCCTGAAGCTCGCACATCTGTACAGCCGGAAGCAGCTCCATCAGCTGTCGCGGCTCGCCTTGCACCCTCATCACATTGCGCAAGTGGCAAGAGTCCTGATAGGTGACGGTTATGGCCTCGTTCTGCGGGTTTTCCGCCTGAATCGGCGTAAGCGGCCGACCGAGGCTGTGCAGCAGCTCGGAGATGTCCTTCACCTGATCTGCAAAACGAATCGCCGCTTGCTGAAGCCGCTCATCCGGTTCTGCATGCATCAGATGATCGTATTCCTTCAGCAGTGCGCCACAGCCTCCTGCATTGCTTGCAATGTAATCCACGTCCGCTTCCCCGAAAGCCCATATGTTCTGACCGGCCAGCTGCTTGGCATCGCCCATCTCACCAGCATGCGCATGCAGCGCTCCGCAGCATACCTGCTCCTCCGGAATGACAATTTCGAACCCGGCCTGCCGCAGCAGCCGTACGGTGTTCACGTTCGTGGATGCAAACATGACATCCATAATGCAGCCACGGAACATGCCGACCCGGCCGACCTTAGAGCCGGTCGCAGGGATGACCATAAGCCTTGAACCGCTATCTGTCGTCTCGTGGCGGTGGGGCAAGCCAGCCTTGCTCCACAGTTCTTCCAGGCCATCACCCGTTACAGGAGGCAGCGCCTTCTCCAGCTGCTGAAGATGGTCGGGAAACAGCTTCATGGCTCCGGAACTCCGCGCAAACTTTTGAAGGCCGGATTTCTGATAGAAGGAAAGTGTCTTGCCGATCAGCTTCAGTCTTCCGCGATGCGGGAATATCCCTTGCAGGAACGTCTTACGGACGACTCGTACCGGCATCGAATAAGGCTTCTCGGCCGCAATCGCCGCACGGGTCTGCTCGATCAGCTGGCCGTATTTTACATCGGAAGGACAAGCAGGCTCACAGGCTCTGCAGCCCAGACAGAGATCCATCTGGCTTCGAAAGCTCTCATCCGGCTCCATCAAACCATCCACAACCGCTTTCATAAGCGCGATCCGCCCGCGGGGGGAGGCAGCTTCGAGCCCTGTCTCGAGGAAGGTCGGACAGGCGGTCTGGCAAAACCCGCAGCGCATACAGTTCGTCAATTGATCCTCATCCAGCGTCAGCTTCAGCGATTGTGCAAGCTTCTCATGGGTTGAATTCATGCGCGTTCGCCTCCTCTCACGATGTTTCGATCTTCTGATCCTGATCCGAAGCTGAGTCCCGCTCTGCCTGCTCTGTCCGCTCCTGGAAGACAATTCGCTTCCGGGTTTCCGCAAACAACTTGCCGGGATTCATGATCTGGTGCGGATCAATCGCATCCTTAATGGATTTCATCATCTTGATGCCGGCTTCGCCCACCTTCCATTCCAGGTAAGGAGCCTTCACGATACCGACGCCATGCTCACCGGTAATGGTGCCCCCCATGGCAATCGCCACCTCAAAGATTTCGGCGAATGCCTGCTCCACGCGGTGAATCTCTTCCGGGTCACGGGCATCCGTCATCGCGGTCGGATGCAGATTGCCATCCCCGGCATGGCCGAATGTGCAAATCTGCACATCATATTTCTGGGCGATACGCTGAACTTCAAGCACCATGTCCGCAATTTTGGAACGCGGAACCGTCGCGTCCTCCAAGATCGTGGTTGGCCGCAATCGGGATAGCGCGGCAAGCGCGCTCCGTCTCGCCTCCATAACCTTCGCCCCTTCTTCCGGTGTCTTGGCGATGTTAAGCTGAACCGCGCCAGAAGCGAGACATATCTCCTCCAGCTTCTTCAGATCCCGCTCCACATCATCGACGTTGCCGTCCTGCTCGATCGCCAGCATCGCTTTGGCGTGAACCGGCAGTCCGATTTTGGCAAATTCCTCAACCACCTGGAGGGTCGGCTGATCCATGAATTCCAAGGTACACGGGAAAATATGATTCGCTATAATATTCGAAACCGTTCGGGCCGCCGCGTTAAGATCGTCGTAGACAGCAACCATCGCCTTCCTGTATGAAGGCTTAGGAATCAACTTAACCGTGGCCTCGGTCAGAACGGCTAGCGTACCACCCGACCCTACCAACAGTCGGGTCAAATCATACCCTGCCGCGTCCTTCACCAGCTTGCCGCCCGTGCGCAGGATGCTGCCATCCGGCAATACGGCTTCCAGGCCAAGGACATAATCCTTGGTCGTTCCATACTTCAAGCCGCGCAGCCCGCCAGCTCCCAGAGCGATATTACCGCCCATCGTGCAGATGATCATGCTGCTTGGATCCGGAGGATAGAACAGTCCTGTCTGTTCAACCGCCAGATGAAACTGCTTTGTATTCAGACCGGTCTGGAAGGTCGCGGTCAGGTTATCCGCATCGATCTCCAGCAGCTTATTCATTCGGGTCATGACCACGATCAGACCGCCCTGAAGCGGAATGGTTCCGCCGCACAGATTGCTGCCAGCCCCCCGCGTAATAACGGGTATGCGGTGTTTTGAGCAAATTTTGACGATGTCGGATACTTCCTGCGTGCTTCCAGGAAAGATAACCCCGTCCGGCATCGCTTGATATAGCGGCGTAGCATCATAACTGTAAGAGACGAGATTTTCCGGATCGTCCTTGAACCACTTCCCGCCAACCACGGCGGCCAGCTGCTCGCGAATAACAGATTCCAGCACGTTGTTTCCCCCTCCCCTATTACGGGTTTGACTACAATAAAGATAATCATTACTTACCTAATCGGTCTTTAACATTATTTGGCACTACCGTCCCGCGGTCTTTTATGCACGGTTTATGCTCGAGCTAAGCACAGGTTTATGCACGGTTTATGCTTACTCCGCTATGGCAGGGCTAGCTTCCCCATAACGGTTGGGCGATCGGCTCCCATGCTGCAGGCAAATTGTTAGGAACACCGAGCATGTTATGCACGTTTGCTTCCTCCGCTATGGCAGGGCCAGCTTCCCCATAACGGTTGGGCGATCGGCTCCCGTCGCCGCAGGCAAATTGTTAGGAACACCGAGCATGAAGTCATTGCCTAAGAGTGCAAAAATGACGGCTTCTTTGGCATCGTCATCAAAGCCCAGTGCCTTGGAGGTCATGACTTTCTGTTCCGGCAGCAGCTCGCTTAACATGGAGAGCAGCGTCTTGTTGTGGGCTCCTCCGCCAGTCACGATCACTTCATCGATCTTGTAACGAGGAAACACATATCTCACATAGCTGTCCGCAATAGTATGCGCGGTGAACGCCGTAGCCGTTGCCATCACGTCCTCATCTGAAAGCTTCCTGAGCCTGGCTTGTTCCAGAAATGAAACCGCATAATTATGACCAAACCATTCCCTTCCCGTTGATTTGGGCGGCTCCGCGTGAAAATAAGGATGTTCCATCATCTCGCTTAACAAGGCCTGATCCGGGTTACCTCGGGCAGCCCATGTTCCGCTGTCGTCATACGAAAGCTGCCCTCCGGACAGCATGTGGGCTACGGCATCCATGATCATATTGCCGGGCCCGGTATCAAAGGCCAGCACATCCGCAGGATCCGCCCCTGCGGGCAGCGCCGTGCAATTGCCGATCCCGCCGATGTTCTGCAGCAGCCTTCCCCGCTGCGGGTGCCGAAACAGGATCAAATCTCCGTAAGGAGCAAACGGGGCCCCTTGCCCCCCAACCGCCATATCCGCGGGACGGAAGTCTCCTACCGCAAGTTTGCCGGTGTGCTTGGCGATAACGGAAATATCACCGATCTGTAGAGTCGAAGCGACAGCATAGGGATCACCTTGTTCGGGTACAGGCTGATGCCAGATCGTCTGTCCATGTGAGCTTACCAAATCCACCTCATCGATTCGCATGCCAGCATCGGCAACCGCTTCCAGGACAGCCACCCCAAACTGATGCCCCAGGTATGCATTCATACTGCATACAGCAGCGCTATTGGAATTCTCTTCACTGCACAAATCGCGCAGCCGCTGACGGAGCTCCGGTTCGTATGGCTTACTATAGTAATGCAGCAGTTCAACCGATGCCTCGAGGCCGCTTCCGTGTATGCGGACGATGGCCGCATCGATGCCGTCAAGCGAAGTGCCCGACATCAGGCCGACCACAACGGTCGGCCCTCCATCCTTCCATGGTGAGAACATCATACTTTACACCTCCCCATACAGCAGATAAGGGGTCCGCATCGTTCTCCACAACTCCGCATCCTTGCCCCACTCGGCAACAATGCGCTGGAGTCCGGCTTCTTCGTGGATGTGCCGCCGGACATCTTCGCTGCCCGTTAGCAAATCAATAAAATACCGGTTGCGTCCCTTCGGTGGGGTAAGCCACTGGAACTGATCCGGGTACATTCGGCTGACCAGGTGCAACAGCACAAGCCCTGTACGCACAGCTTCCACTTTTGCCGGATTCGTTACAAACAACATCACCCCGCCGCATCCTTCGCCCTGATGCTTCGAGAAGGTGGGTGTCATGTACATGGAATGGGCAAACACACCCGGCAGTCCGTACGCGTTGAATGCCTTCGCCAGCTCTTCGCCATCGACCCATGGAGCACCGATCCATTCGAATGGCCGGGTCGTTCCCCTTCCTTCCGAAAGATTGGTCCCTTCGAAGAAACAAGTCCCGCTGTACAGCCGAACCGTATCCATCGTGGGAATGTTCGGCGAAGGCAGCACCCACGGAAGACCCGTGTCGTTATAAACCATGTCGCGCGTCCATCCTTCGAGCTGAATCACATCCAGATCACATCCGATCCCCCGCAAGTCATTGGCCATGCGCGCGAATTCTCCAATGGTCATCCCGGTGCTAATCGGAATCTGCCATCCGCCCACCATGGATTCATATCCCGGCTGCAGCAAACCGCCTTCACAGCGCTCACCGCCAAGCGGATTCGGCCGGTCCAGAACAAGCAAGCTCTTGCCTTGCTCAGCGCATGCCTCCATGACATAGAGGAGCGTGGTCAAATACGTGTAAAAACGGACACCGAGGTCTTGAATATCGAAGATGACCGTGTCCACGTTCTTCAGCATATCGGCATCCGGTTTACGCCGCGAACCATACAGGCTGTACACCGGCACGCCGAATACCGGGTCCACTTCATCATCAACGTGCTTGCCTGCCTGCAGCTGACCTCGCAGCCCATGCTCGCAAGCAAACAAAGCCGTCAATTCGGATTCGGGTAAACCTGCAATCACCTCGATAGATGAACGAAAATCCGACGTGAGCCCCGTCGGATTCGTGATGACGCCAAGGCGACGACCCGTAATTTTCTCATGCTTGATGTTCGGCAGCATATCAATTCCACTCCGCACGTTGCTTCTCGTCATATGCTTACACCTCTCGCTTCCGAGGCTACCACACCGTCTTCCACCGGTTTGGCCTCTTCCGGATTCAGTACATTATACGTAACCTTATGCTGGTATATAGCCCACATGCCATTAAACAAAAATCCAAAGCCAACAACCGTAACCATCAGCGGAATCGCGACGCAGAAGGCTTGAAAGCATGCGCCCAGTGTATAGGCCGGAAACTTCAGGAACAGCTTGACACTGTGGGCCATGGCCTTGAAGATGCCCATCCCTTCCTGAATGACAAGCTGAAAGGTGTAGAATTGGGAGATGAGCGCCATGACAACAAAATAGGTTTGGAACACGCCAATCGCAAGATAGCCGATCCCCTCTTTGCCTCCGTAATACCACCAGGTGGACCATAGAATCAATGTCATCACCACGAAGAAGAAGCCCATGACAACGGCGGGTCCAAGCCCTTTAAGCGCACCTTGAAACACGTCTTTCAGCCTGGACTTGCCCCGCTCCGTTTTGCGGTGATAGGCATAACAAACACCATAGAACAGCGGCATATACAGAACCGGCAGCACCACCAGCGCTACCCATAGCGGAACAAACATGACCACCGTTACGAGCACCAGCGAGGTAATCATGCTGTATAAGGCCACCGCCGTAATCTCACGGTAAATCTCAACCCCGGTCTTCTTTAACACATCATTCAGCTTGCGCATAGCTTTCCTCTCCTCTTCGTCGTTGTTTACCAATCGATACGCTGCTCCGTCTCAGGATCGAAGAAATGTACTTTATCGAAATTGAAAATGAAGGTTTTGTCCATGCCCGGATAACCCGTCGTTTCCGGATGAACCTTCGCAGTAACGGTCCGGTTTCCTACGCGGAAGTACACCAGGTTCTCAGAACCGAGATGTTCAACGACCTGAACCTTGGTGGAATACTTGTAATCCAGATTGGTTGTGCCTGGCATATCCTCGCCAGTAATATGCTCAGGGCGAATCCCTAGAATAAGATGCCCATTGTCGTATTTGCTCAACGCACCCGCCATCGCGTCCGGAATGGTAAATGCCCCGCCTTCCATGCGGAGGACATTTCCTTCCTTCTGCACATCGATGAAGTTCATCGGCGGGGAGCCGATAAAGCCAGCCACGAACATATTCTGCGGATTCGCATACAGCTCGGTTGGTGATGCGATCTGCTGGATAATGCCGTTGTTCATCACGACGATCCGCTCACCGAGCGTCATCGCTTCAACCTGATCATGCGTTACATATACAATGGTGGCTTCCAGACGCTTGTGCAGCTCGGACAGCTCTACCCGCATCTGCACGCGAAGCTTCGCATCCAGGTTCGACAGCGGCTCATCAAACAGGAACACCTGCGGGTCGCGCACGATGGCCCGCCCTACCGCCACACGCTGACGCTGTCCACCGGACAGCTCGCGCGGCTTCCGGTCAATCATCGACTCCAGGCCGAGAATGGATGCCGCCTGCGCTACCTTTTGCTCAATATAAGCCTTGGGCTTCTTCAGGTTCTTCAAGCCGAAGGAGAGATTCTCGCGAATCGTCATATGGGGATACAGCGCATAATCCTGAAACACCATCGCGATATCCCGATCTTTCGGGTGAAGATTGTTCACCACCCTGTCGCCGATGACGATATCGCCAGACGTCTGACGCTCAAGGCCTGCAATCATGCGCAGCGAGGTGGTTTTGCCGCAGCCGGAAGGACCGACAAATACCACGAACTCTTTATCATTGATCACAAAGTCCGACCCCGCTACAGCGGTAAAGGTCCCTTTGTTGTCGTCTACAAATTCTTTTCGTATATTACGGAATTCTACGCGTGCCATAACTTTGCCTCCTTCTAGCCTTTAACGGCTCCAATGGTGATGCCTTGCAGGAAATAGCGCTGAAGCGAGAAGAACAGGATCATCATCGGCAATGCCGCGACGGTTGCTCCAGCCATAAGTGCGCCGAAATCGGTTGTGTCCGCATAAACGAAGGAAGCCAGACCGACTTGAATGGTCCTCATTTCCGTCGAATTCGTCACGAGGAAGGGCCAGAAGAAATCGTTCCAGGATGCAACGAACGTGAAAATCGCCAGCACGGCAAGACCCGGTTTAGCCATCGGAAGAATGACCTTCCAGAAGATGCCGAATTCCCCGCAAGCGTCGATACGTGCTGCATGAATCAGAGAGGTGGGCAGCGATGACATGTACTGCTTCATCAAGAAAATGTTGCCCACGCTTACGATGCCGGGAAGAAGAATAGCCGTGTATGTATTCCCGAGATCAAATACGTCAATCATCAAAATATAGAGCGGAATCAGCGTCACTTGCGCCGGAATCATCATCGTGCTGAGCAAAACCCAGAATACCGCTTTGTTCCCCGGGAACTTCAGCTTCGCAAAGGCATACCCTGCGAGTGAGGCCAGGAAAACGTTGGTCACCGTCAGGATGGACGAGATCAATAAGGAGTTAAAGAGCCATCTCATGACGTTGGTTTTGCCAAAAAAACGCTCGTACGGGGCCACGGAAAATACGTCCGGAATCATTTTCGGGATAAACGAAGCTGCTGATTTGGTGTCCTGCACAGAGCCAATCAACATCCAGTACATCGGAATGATCGTCAGAACGCTCCATACCACCAGGATGACCGAAGCCACAATCAGCATGATCAATTTTGATCTTGATTTCATAGGTGCACCCCCTTTTAGCTTCAGAAATATGCATTAATACTCCACGTCGGACGAGAAGTATTTGAACTGAATGATGGAAATGACAATAATCAATGCGGCCAAGACAAAAGATTGCGCTGCTGCGAGTCCAAATTCATAGAAGTTGAAGGCGGTGCTGTAAATCAGGTAGGCGATGGTAGTCGTCGCGAAGTTCGGACCGCCCTGCGTCATCAGATACACCGAGATAAACACCTGGAAGGACGTAATGACGCCCGTCACCAGCAAATACAACGTGGTTGGTTTCATTAGCGGCCACGTAATGCGCCAGAATTTGGACCAACCGCTGGCATGGTCAATATCCGCAGCTTCATAGAGCGATTTGGGAATCCCGCCCATGGCAGCCAAATAGAGAATAATGCCCGCGCCATGCGAACCGAGCCAGTTCATCAAGATGAGCGAAAAGAGTGCGGTATTCGATTTCCCTAGCCATATGACCGGGTCAAATCCGAACAATCCAATGAAACGATTCAACAGCCCCGCTTGGGTCGGATCGTAAATCGCAAGCCATACGACCGAGATGGTGACGCCGGAAGCAACGGCCGGCAAATACATTGTAGCCTTGAAGAACGTCTGCCATTTATTCTTCATCTGAAAAATAAAAAAGGATAACGCATACGTGATGACAATGTTAACCGGAACGGTACCGATCGTAAATAAAACCGTATTCCTCATGGATTTCCAGAACACTTCATCCTGTACCATCCGTGTGTAATTGTCCGTTCCAATCCATTCGGAGCCCATCACGCTATATTCCTGGAAGCTCATCAGAAAGGCGGAGGCGACCGGGTAAAGCGTAAATATCAAGAACAACAGTACGGGAGCCAAAATGAATAAATACGCCCATCCATATTCGCGTAGATAACCCTTCATTGGGGGACGCGAGGGCCGGATTTGCGCCGGGGCAGTCTGCATTTGATTTCCTCCTTTGCGCACAAGTGAAGTATTTTCATGAAGCCTCTTGAAGCCTGGAGTGGTTGGTTTAAAAAGGGAGTGACCCGTTTTGTTCCTGCTAAGGACAACGGGACACCCCCTTATAACTTCAATTACTGTCCTAAAATTTGTTTGCCTTTATCCTTGAAGTCCTGCGCGATCTGCTCCGGTGTCTTCTCTCCCGAGAACAGCGCCTGAATGTTTGGCTTCACGACTTGCTCCTTGAACTTCTTCTGGTTGCCTGAGGCATCTGCATCGAGGTTCAGGGTCACCGGAATTTCTTTGAAGTTTGCGAAAATTTCCGCTGCTTTGATTGTGGATTCCGTACCCAGTCCTTTGCCTTCATAAAACTCCGCTTGGGATTTACGAACGAAAGGCAACACCAGTTCATTCGCGGAATTGCCGGCTTTCGCGCCGCTCAGTCCTTCCATGATCAGGAACGTGTTCTTCGCATGCTCTTCGCCTTTATCCTTCTTCTGTTTGAAAGCGACATAGCCTTCACCAAACATGGATGTCTTGCGCTCCGCCCCGTCATTATGCGGAACCGGCAGCAGGACGAACTCGATTTTCGCGCCTTGGACTGTACCGCTGTCAATATCCTTCGCGCGGTTCTGGAGCATCACATCGTAGTAAGGAATCGCTTTGGACACAACCGCGGCTTCCTCTGCATAGAACAGATCCATCCGTTTCGCCGGCGTAAGCGCGGCAGTCTCGGCAGGCAAATGCCCGGCTTTCATCAGATCGGACACAAATGTCATCGTATCCAGAATCCGTTCGTCGTTCCATTGGAACTCGCCTTTATCGTTCAGAACGTCCGGCATCCCGTTGCTGCGTGTCAGCATTTCCATGAAGTCCAGGGAAGTACCGTCCGTCACCAGCGCATACTGCATATTTCCGTTCGGAAGCTTCTTGGTCAGCTTCTCGGCAGCTGCCTTAAATTCGGTCCAAGTCCAGCCGTTCTCTTGAATAGCCTTCCAGTCGATGCCTGCTTCTTCAAGAATCTTCTTGTTTCCGCCCCAAGCCCAGAGGGATTGGTACAGCGGAAGTCCATATTGTTTGCCCTGGATTTGGCCCAGCTCAAGCGTTCCCGGCAGGTAGTCGTTTTTGATCTCGTCTGTAATATAAGGGGAAAGCTCCAGTGCAAGGCCCGTATCCACATAAGCTCCATCCACCGCGTGGAAATAGAGGTCAGGCGGGTTACCGGCATTCAAGGCCACGTCGAACTTCTTCGGACCTTCAGCCCAGGAGAGCACTTCGGTTTGGACCGTAATGTGCGGATATTTTTCTTTCAGATCCGCTACATGCTCTTTCAACTCATCTTCGTATTTACCATGAACCGGATAAGTCCAGACGACAACCGTATCCTGCTTCGGTGCGGCCTCACCGTTTCCTTCCGAAGTGGTCCCGGATCCGCCTTCCGGAGTCTTCGCCCCGCCGGATCCGCCGCAAGCTGCGGTAAACACGAGCATCAAAGAAGCCAACAATGTAAGCCAACCTTTTTTCTTCATGTACTACTCCCCTTATCATTTATATATTTGTGGTTTTCGCTATCAACTACAACCGCTTGATCGCTTGCCGGCTCTCATCCAGGTATTTCACTGAATTCTCGTAATTCCGGCTGGCGACGCCAAGATATAAAATATCGATAAGATTAAGCTGCGTAATACGAGAGGACATCGCGCCACTGCGAATCTCGTTCTCCGTGGAGGAGGTGTACAAGGGAATGTCCACCGATCGGCTCAAGGTAGAATCACCATATTTGGTAATGCCAATTGTCTTGCATCCCTTCTCCTTCGCAATAGCTGCTGCGCGGATCACTTCATCCGTTTCACCGGAGTAGGAAATGCATACGGCCGCATCATCTGGAGTCAGCAGCACCGCCGAGGTGAGCTGAACATGAGGGTCCGGAAACGATATGCATACCTTATTAATCCGCAAAAATTTCTGCTGGGCATCCATCCCGATCAGATTGGAAGCCCCTACCCCGAACATGAAAATGCGCTTCGACTGATCAAGGGCCAGAACGGCTTCTTCCACCTTCCCTTCCTCCATAATCTTCATCGTATCCCGAATCGATTGAATGTTGTTGTTCGAGACGTTCTGTATAATTGCAGAAATGCTGTCATTGGGCCGGATATCCTGATACCCGGTGGCTAATGGCTCCTGCAAGTCTCCGGCTACCTTCAGCTTCAGATCCTGATAGCCTTTGAAACCCATCGTTTTGCACAGGCGTACTATGGCAGCCTGACTGGAACCGCTTCGGACTGCAAGATCCGCGACCGACATCTGTATCATCTCTGCCGGTTCCTGCAAAATGAAGGCTGCAACTTTGCGCTCGGACGGATTTAATGAATCATAGACCTCACGCAATCGAACCAATCCGCCGTTCATTTCTTGCCCCCCTTTACCAATAATCCTCTGATGATCACTTCTATGTAACATTAATTTACACAACTTGAATGAAAGCATGACTGGTATCGCTTTCAATATCAGTGGATTGAGTTCATTATAAATTGTATGAAATTATATTTCAATACATAATTCATGATTTAAAATTTTATTTTACAACACTTCTGTTTTCTCCTATACTGGTTATAGAAAGCGAAGTGGTTCAATATGGAAATTTTTATCGGTGTGGATGGTGGCGGTACCAAGACCGAAGCAACCGCTATCAACAGCGCTAGAGAAGTGTTGTCCCGGTTTACCGGAGGTTCCACCAATCCTTACATTGTAACCTTTGATAAAGCGATGGAGGAACTCCGAACGGTGTTGGATGGGCTTCTGGCACCTCTTTTTAATAAGTCATTATCATTCACATCAATATGTCTTGGGATGTCAGGTATAAGCTCTGCAGAAGAACGACGTCGTGTTCAGTCCTTCCTTCATTCCTATTTCCAGCAGCGGCCGCTCTCGATGCGTATTTACATGCGCTCGGAAGCCGAAATTTCATTAATGGCCGTACTGGAACGTCAGTATGGAATACTGGCGATCTCGGGAACCGGATCCAATACCTACGCTATAACCAAATCGGGAGACATCCACCGCGTCGGTGGCTGGGGACATCTTCTCGGAGACGAAGGCAGCGGCTATCAGATCGGACTTCAGGCTCTGAAATCTGTCATTAAGAGCCACGAGGGCATTTTGCCACCCACCATCATGAGCAGCCTGATTGTTGCAGCCTATCCTCTCCAGCATATCACTGATCTCAAATCTTACATTTACCAGCCCGCTATAACGAAACAGGATATCGCTTCCTTCGCCCGCTGCTGCATAGAAGCAGCCGAAGCCGGTGATGAAGCGGCAAACCGTATCATCCGGCAGCAGGCAGAAGAACTGGCCGATACAACAAGTGCTCTCATCAGGCAGCAAGCTGAATTCGCAGAGAGTGAACTCGTACGGATCGGCTCGATCTTCAAACATTCGCCATTGTTTCGGGAAACGTACACTAGCATTCTGCTAACGCGTTATCCCCGCCTCCGGTTCCCCGAAGGAAATCGCGAACGTACACCCGCCCATGGTGCGGCCCTGTTAGCCTGCAAGCTATTTACAGACGGCGTCTCTGACTTGCTGTAGCTTTACATCAGTACCCGTCCATATTCCAAGGCAAAAAAGGAGACCTGTCTCATGACGAATATTCTAAGTCAATTGACAACCGAACAGCCTCATGAAAATACGCAGAACATTGATCAGTTGAGCTCAGAACAAATTATGATCCTCATCAATAACGAGGATAGCCTGATCACCGATGCGATCCGCGAGCTTATTCCTCTTATAGCCAGAGCGGCAGATCTGGTCGTGGAGGCTTTCCAGAAGGGCGGCAGATTATTCTATATAGGTGCCGGGACCAGCGGTCGAATCGGGATTCTGGATGCATCCGAGTGTCCGCCTACCTACGGGACAGACCCTTCCATGGTGCAGGGATTGATCGCCGGTGGCTTTAGAGCCGTGAAGGAAGCTATCGAAGGTGCCGAGGACAGCGAGGAGTTAGGTGAACAGGATATCCATGAAAACGGGATCAACGAGAAGGATGTTGTCATCGGCATCGCTGCAAGCGGCCGCACACCCTATGTTCTTGGAGCAATGAGACGCGCCAAGGAGCTTGGAGCCGTTGTCATCGGACTCTGTAATAACTACGAATCGCCGATGCATCAGTACGCGGATTTTGTAATCGAAGCTGTTGTCGGACCGGAAGTGATTATGGGCTCCACGCGGATGAAGGCGGGTACTTCGCAAAAGCTGATTCTGAACATGCTGACAACGACCGCCATGATTCGAATCGGCAAGGTGTACAAAAACCTGATGGTCGACCTCAACCCGTCCAATAACAAGCTTGTGCATCGCGCCAAACGCATCATCACCCTGGCAACGGGAGCATCTGAGGATGCTGTGGAGAAGGCGTACCATGAATCCGGCGCCCATGTCAAAACCGCCATCGTGATGCTGCTGGCTAATGTGAGTGCCGCAGAAGCGTCCAAACTCCTTGACGGTACCAGCGGATTTGTTCGCAGCGCGATCGATATGAAAACGACGAAGTAGCATAACGTGTGCCCTTCTATGTCCTATCATATACATCGATCGTAAAATGAAACGGGATATCCCAAGATCATGTTGATCTGGAGATATCCCGTTTATTTGTTAGCCAGCATGGACCTTCATTTACTGTTAGTCGTCACCATGCTGATGGGCCGATTGGTCTCGTCGTTCCTTGTTGTCCGATCATGCCCTTATCGGAATCATTCAGCTTTAGCCCCACTCCTAGAATCGAGCCTTCTTGAAACGCATAAGTTCATCAACCCTTGTCCGACTCCCAGCCTACCTGTTGTTCACTCCATGCCCACAGACGAGCGGCAAGTTTCGGATCCCTTGCCTTCTCGGTGGTCTTGGCCGGTTTGCATTTGACGTAATATTCCCCTGTCACATGCTCTACTTCAGGGCTTGAAGCCAAATAAATCGCTGTCCGTGCACCTTCCTGAGCAGTTAAGAAGAACGGACCAAGCAGCTTGTGGACCGCTTTGCCAAAGCCTGTATCCCGGTTCACGCCAATGCTGGTACTCACTGCACCGGGATGGAGCGTATTGACCGTCACCCTTGTCGACTGCAGCCGATGGGCCAGCTCTTTCGTGAATAAAATATTCGCCAATTTGGACTGCGCATAACCTTTGACCACATTGAATCCTTTACCGAGATTAGGGTCATCCAAGTGGAGGCTGCCCACTTTGTGTGCGCCAGAGGATACGTTCACGACCCTCCCCTGGTGGGCGCGTTGAAGAGGCTCCAGGAGCTTGTTCGTCAGTAAAAAATGCCCCAGATGATTGACCCCCATCATGGCTTCATATCCGTCCTGCGTCAATTCCCGCTTGAGAGTGACCACACCCGCGTTATTCACCAAAACATCGAGCCTGTCATATTTGGCCTTAAAGTCGGAAGCAAAAACTCTGATGCTATCAAAAGATCCCAAATCCAATGTCATCAGCTCGATTTTCGAGCTGCCGCTCTCTTGCAACGCTTGCCGAAGAGCCGCTTCTCCTCTGGCTTGGCTCCGACAAGCCATGACGACGTGCGCTCCCCCTTTGGCAAGCTCCACGGTTGTCGCCAGGCCCATTCCGGAGTTCGCTCCAGTTACGATGATGATTTTCCCTGTCATGTCATTCATCCACAGACCTCCTGTTTCGTACCTTCTACCATTGTAATAAGAAAAACGACTATCGACGTACTTTCTTAGAAGACAGACCACATTTAGCGGAAGTTTTTCTTGCGAGATAAGGATGGTAAGCCTCTGAAGTTTATACTTTCTTATCTCTAAAAAAAAAGTCCCGCCACCAACATCCATTTGGAGACGAGACTTAAGTTAACGTACTGGATAAAGCTTATGTCAGGCTTAAACGCCTCAGGCGCCGCCATTCATCGCAAGTATGATGGCAGCCAGACCGAAACAGAGATTGAGCAAGCACAGAAATACTAGTGTCTGCTTCTGATTGAGTCCCGTTGCCAGCAAACGATAATGCGCCTGGGATGCATCGGCCTGATAGATCGGCTTGGACTGAAGCATTCTGCGGATGACCACGATGATGTTATCGAAGATCGGCACGCCCAGCGCGAAGATTGGAACGAATAAGGACGCAAGGGTTGCACCTTTAAACGCACCATCCAGAGCAATAATCCCAAGTATGAACCCAAGGAAGGTAGCTCCAGCATCCCCCATAAACACTCTGGCCGGCGGCTTGTTGTACTTTAGATATCCTAGCGCGGCACCTACAAGAATGACGGCGAGCAGCGCGGATTCGCCTCTGCCCAGCGTAATCGCCACAACAAATAGCGTACCTCCGGATATGGCAGAGAGCCCTCCAGCGAGGCCATCGATGCCATCGGAGAAGTTAATGACTGTCGTTACACCGAAAATCCACAGAATCGTTAAGATCAGCTGCAGCCATTCCGGCAGGTTAATATAGTGACCCGTAAACGGATTGTTGAATCCTTCGAATGCGATACCATAGCTGTATACGACAACGGCTGCGCTGACCTGTACAATAAGCTTCGGCAGCGAAGCCAGCTCCTTGCCCTGGGACTTATACCAATCGTCCACGAGGCCAATCCCGAGAATCAAGGCGCTACCGATAAAGATACCTACCGCTTCCCTTGAAATGACGCCGGTAAGTGCAAAATAAGTGATGAAAAATCCGATAAATATGGCGATTCCCGCCGTCAGTGGTATCGGCTCGCGGTGTATTTTCCGCTCGCTGTCCGGCCTTGGCTTGTCCACAAAATCAAGCTTGATCGCAAGTTTACGAAATGGTGGAATTAGTACCAATACCAGCACCATAGATATGACAAACGCTGCAAAATATAGCATAGTTTCCTCCCAATAAATGATGAATAATGGAGAACATTGCAATCTAAGTATATGACTTATATCGAACTCTATCAACCTATTAAAAGAAAAAGACTGCTGCATCAGTAGAATTTCTACTTAGCAGCAGCCCTCCCGGACTTTACAGGTTAGGACTCCTTCTTCACCGCAAGTCCGATGATCATAACGATAAGTGCCAGCAAAGCAATCAACTGATCGATGGTCATGGCCAAAAGCCTCCTTCAAGCAGGATGACTCTTGCCCGGGCTGCACATCTCCCTCTCCCGTTAAATGCCTTACGTTTTCCCCACTACCATCTTATGAGGGCTTCCACCCGTTTTATGACGGGGACCGCCAAAAAAACCTGCCCCCGTTCATAAAACACGCCGAAGGCAGGTTTCATCAGCTTAGCTTGAGAATGAGGCACTGGTATAGGGATGAGCGATTCGCACGAGCAGTGGGTGCTCACCCGGTGGTCCCCAGTACTCGTTTATGACTCGCTTGGGGTTAAGGCTTCACCTTACTCCGTCACAATGTCATAAATCAATACAGGCGCATCCGCATGATCTGCAATCCGAATGCTCTCATACAGCTTCTGCTTCACGTCATCTACGTTCTCGCGGTTAGCATGAATGGTTACAAGGGAATCGCCCTTCTTCACGGCATCGCCGACCTTCTTGTTCAGCATCAGGCCTACAGCCAAGTCAATCTCGGATTCCTTCGTTGCACGACCGGCTCCAAGCAGCATCGCTGCGGTACCGATCTCATCCGCTACCAGCTCCGCGACAACACCATCCTGCTGTGCAGGAAGCTCAATCAGATATTGCGCCTTCGGCAGTCGGTCGGGGTGATCCACCACGGACGGATCTCCGCCCTGGTTCTGGATGAATTCCTTGAATTTCTCCAATGCCTTGCCGTTGCGGATAACCTCTCTTAACATCTCTTCGGCATCTTCAAGCGAATCTGCCTTTTGAGCAAGGAAAACCATCTGCCGGCCTAGAGCCAGGCACAGCTCCTCCAGATCCTTCGGACCCTCGCCGCGAAGCGCATCGATTGCTTCCTGTACTTCCAGCGAATTGCCGATCGCAACCCCTAGCGGCTGACTCATATCGGAAATGACGGCCATCGTTTTGCGGCCGACATTGTTGCCAATGCTAACCATGGCGTGTGCCAATTCCCTGGCATCCTCCACGGTTTTCATGAACGCGCCTGCTCCGGTTTTAACATCCAGTACAATCGCATCCGAGCCTGCAGCAATCTTCTTGCTCATAATGGAGCTGGCAATCAGCGGAATGGAATTGACGGTAGCCGTGACATCCCGAAGCGCATACAGTTTTTTGTCCGCCGGGGTGAGGTTCCCGGTTTGGCCGATGACGGCGATTTTATGTTGATTCACTAGGTTCACAAATTCGTCTTTGCTGATCTCCACATGAAATCCTTCAATGGACTCCAGCTTGTCAATCGTTCCTCCGGTATGGCCGAGGCCGCGTCCGGACATCTTCGCTACGGGAATATCCAGTGCCGCTACAAGCGGAGCCAGAACGAGTGTCGTGGTGTCGCCTACGCCCCCGGTGGAGTGCTTATCAACCTTGATTCCCTCAATTGCGGACAGATCAATCGTTTCTCCGGAGTTTACCATTGCCATCGTCAGGTCCGCCCGCTCCCGGTCGGTCATGTCCTGGAAATAAATCGCCATGTTCATGGCGCTCACCTGATAGTCGGGAATATCTCCCTTGGTATATCCGTCGATGAAGAAATTGATCTCTTCTGTTGTCAGTTCCTTGCCGTCTCGTTTCTTCGCAATTAAATCAACCATTCTCATCGTACATTCTCCTCACTGTTTGCGATGATTGTATTCCTTCCACGGGCATCACTACAAATGCGGATTGTTCTTCCGATCGCTGTTGCCCCGCTTCACTTCTCCAAAACAATTCCGCCTTCTTCGTTGGGACAGTTTCCTTACAACGAAATCGCCGTATCCAACGCGACTTCCATCATCTCGTTAAACGTTGTTTGGCGCTCCTCGGACGAAGTCTCTTCCCCTGTCAGCAAGTGGTCACTTACAGTCAGGATCGTCAGGGCATTTACGCCGAATCGTGCGGCAATCGTGTAGAGGGCCGTTGTCTCCATCTCCACGCCCAGCACGCCATGCTGCATCAGCTTCTCAACCACTGATTTGTCCTCACGGTAGAATACATCGGACGTGAACACGTTACCGACATGCATCTGTAGGCCCTTCTCCTTGCCGCGCTCATACGCGCCGAGCAGCAGCGGGAAGCTGGCGATCGGGGAGAAATCATAACCGTTAAAGTGGTGACGGTTCATGCCGGAATCCGAGCAAGCCGCCTGGGCCAGTATGACGTCACGTACACGAACATGCTCCTGCATCGCACCGCAAGTTCCGACACGGAACAAATTTTTGACGCCATAATCCCGGATGAGTTCATTGACATAAATCCCGATGGAAGGCACGCCCATGCCCGAACCTTGCACGGAGATGCGTTTTCCTTTGTAGGTTCCCGTAAATCCTAGCATGCCCCGCACTTCGTTGTAGCAGGTCACATCCTCCAGATACGTCTCGGCAATAAATTTAGCCCGCAGCGGGTCGCCTGGCAGCAGAATCGACTCCGCAATATCTCCTGGTTTCGCTCCAATATGTGTACTCATGTCCTATTCCTCCACGTTTTCGATTATTTCAAATCATTCAAAAAGCTTGTTCCGTGCTCTGGCAGCTTCACGCCGAAGTTGTCGGCAACCGTGGCGCCCAGGTCAGCAAAGGTCTTGCGAAGCGGCAGTTCCTTACCCTCCGCAAAACGTGGAGAATAAACAAGCAGCGGTACGTATTCACGCGTATGGTCCGTTCCTTTGTAAGTCGGGTCATTCCCGTGGTCGGCCGTGATGATCAGTAGATCCTTTTCCGTCATTTTCTCAAATACCTCGGGCAGGCGCTGATCGTAATCCTCCAACGCTTGGCCATATCCTTTTGGATCGCGCCGGTGTCCGTATACCGCATCGAAATCCACGAGGTTCAGGAAGCTCAGTCCCTTGAAGGATTCACCCAGGGTTTGCACCATTTTATCCATGCCGTCCATATTCGATACGGTTCTGACTGCCTTCGTAATGCCTTCGCCATCATAAATATCGGAGATTTTACCAAGGGCAATGACGTCTAGACCAGCATCTTTCATTTCGTTCATCGTGGTACGTCCGAAAGGCTTCAAGGCATAGTCATGCCGATTCGCCGTACGCTTGAAGCTCCCCACCTCGCCAATGAACGGACGGGCGATGATCCGGCCGAGCATATAAGGATCTTCCAGCGTAATTTCGCGGCAGAACTCACAGATTTCATACAGCTCTTTCAGTGGAACGATATCTTCATGCGCAGCGATTTGAAGCACGGAATCCGCCGAAGTATAGATGATCAAAGCCCCCGTTTTTACGTGCTCTTCGCCAAGCTCTTCGATAATCTCCGTTCCGCTGGCAGGCTTGTTGCCGATGACCTTACGTCCGGTCTTCTCTTCAATGCGCTGGATCAGCTCGTCCGGGAACCCGTCCGGGAACACGCGGAAAGGCGTATCGATATACAAGCCCATGATCTCCCAGTGACCCGTCATGGTGTCTTTCCCATTCGAAGCTTCCTGCATCTTCGTATAGTACGCCCGCGGTTTATCCGCTGCAGGGACTCCTTCGATCTGCCGAATGTTGGACAGCCCGAGCGCTGCCATATTCGGCATGTTGAGCCCGCCGCATTCGCGGGCGATATGGCCTAGCGTGTCGGATCCGATATCGTCAAAATCAGCCGCATCCGGTGCTTCACCGATACCTACAGAGTCCAATACGATTAAGTGAATTCGGTCAAAACGTTCCATATCCAAGTGTTCCCCCTCATATATGAGTTTTTCATTTAAACTATCCATAAGGCTCGCTTGTAGTAGTCCTTCAAACCTGGCTTACAGGAACAGTCCGGTAATCGTGGCCGACAGCACGCTCACCAGCGTTGCGCCGTACAACAGCTTGAGACCGAAACGTGCAACCACGTTCCCCTGCTTCTCGTTCAGGCCTTTGACCGCACCGGCAATGATGCCAATCGAGGAGAAGTTGGCGAAGGACACCAGGAATACCGATACGATACCCACGGTGCGTTCGGACATATTCGTGAAGTTAGCCAGATCGAGCATCGCTACGAACTCATTCGATACCAGCTTGGTAGCCATGATGCTGCCTGCATCCACTGCCTCTTTCCAAGGCACGCCCATGACAAAGGCAAATGGAGCAAAAATGAATCCTAACAGCTCCTGGAAGGTGATTCCGAAAATAATATCAAAAATGCCGTTGATCATCGCGATTAAAGCAACGAAACCAAGGAGCATCGCTGCAACGGTAATCGCTACCTTGAAACCGTCCATGATGTACTCGCCCAGCATCTCGAAGAAGGATTGCTTCTCCTCTTCTTGCACCTCCAGGATATCCTCTTCCTTATCCACCTTGTAAGGATTGACGATGGAAGCAATGATAAATCCGCCAAACAGGTTCAGTACAAGCGCGGTCACCACGTACCGTGGCTCGATCATGCTCATGTAAGCACCGACGATCGACATCGATACCGTGGACATCGCGGAAGCACAGAGCGTATACATACGGTGCTTCGGAATTAACGCGATCTGTTTTTTTACCGAAATAAACACTTCGGATTGCCCCAGGATCGCTGAAGCTACCGCGTTGTAAGACTCCAGCTTACCCATCCCGTTGACTTTACTCAAGACGAGACCGATATATCTTACGATAAACGGCAGTACCTTAATATATTGAAGTATACCAATCAACGCGGAAATAAACACGATTGGCAGCAGGACATTCAAGAAGAACGGACCATCACCTTCAATGGCAAAGCCGCCAAATACAAACCCGATTCCGGCTCCGGCGTAGTCAAGCAGCGCTTTAAACGTATTCGCTATCCCTTTAACAAGATACTCGCCGACATTGGTGTTCAGCAGTATAAATCCAAGGATCAACTGCAGCCCAATCATAACAGCCAACGGACGATAACGAATTTTGCGCTTATTGTTACTGATAAGGAACGCAAGACCGAATACGACCAGCAAACCTAGTATGGCGATTAAATATTTCATCGTCGTTGTTCCCCCATAGGTGAATTTTTTTGATATTAATCGGCTACCGAATCATCGACAATCGAAAATGGCCAAGACATTAGTAGGATGAGCTGGATTGGCCGCCCTCCATGATTTTCACGCCGCAGCTCGCACCGATACGCGTTGCACCCGCTTCAATCATGCGGTCCATATCTTCCTTGCTGCGTACGCCGCCGGAAGCCTTCACACCGGTGTTCTCGCCAACGGTCTTGCGCATTAGGGCAACGTCTTCCGGCGTCGCTCCGCCCGTGGAGAACCCTGTTGACGTTTTCACGAAATCGGCTCCCGCTTGCACAGACAGCTTGCTTGCACGCACCTTTTCTTCCTCCGTCAGAAGGCTTGTCTCAATGATGACTTTAACCAGAGCTTTGCCTTTCGCCGCGTCCACTACAGCCTGAATATCGTTCAGTACAAACTCATCGTTACGATCTTTAAGCGCTCCAATGTTGATTACCATATCAACCTCTTTGGCCCCGTTAGCGATAGCGTCCTTCGCTTCAAAAGCTTTTACCGCGGATGTCGCAGCTCCCAGTGGGAAACCGATGACCGTGCATACTTTGACGTTGGTGTCCGCTAGCTGCTCAGCACAGTAAGATACCCAAGTCGGGTTCACACAAACCGAAGCAAATCCGTACTTTTTGGCCTCATCCGTAATTTTCGTAATCTCGGCTTGGGTTGCATCCGCCTTCAAGAGCGTGTGGTCGATCATTCCTGCTATATTCATCTGGTTAAAACACTCCTTAATCTGTTTTTTTTGCAATCTTGTAAAAGCGCTATCATAACGCTTAATCCTTTAGACGGGACCATCATATCACAGACCTGAACATATGTAAAATGCATATTGAAAATATGTTCATTTCCATTTATTGCAATGATATATATCATTGTTCGCTGATCGACAATTCATCATTCAGGAATAATCTAACAATCCACTCCGTTTACTATGCTCTATACCCGATCAGGGTAAACATAAACAGAAAATAAGCCCCTCCTCCTGTACAGAGAGCTAATTTCAACGCATTAAAAAACACCTCATCCAGGCGAGCGCGAAGCTGTAATGGCTTCAAATCTCCCTAAAACGAGGTGTCTATTTCATTATCCACATCAAGTTGAGCATTTCATGATAACAAGGCTTGCGCCGTGAACTGGTCCGTCACCAGAATGTTTGCATATTTACCGACCAGCGCAGCTCGAATGGCATCTACCTTTCGCTGCCCGCCTGCGACGAGAATGGATTTTTCCTTGTGCCGAAGATCATCCAAATCGATGCCCACCGTTCGATTGTTAATATTCTCGCTGCACACCCTGCCCTCCGCATCAAAAAACCGGGAGCAAATATCGCCCGCGCCGATCTTCTGCAGAAGTTTCTGTTCTTCCTTGCTAAGATAGCCGAGCCTAAACAGAAGCGCGTCCTCATGAACAGTACCGACCGTGAACATGGCGATGTTGGCTTGTTTGCCTAATTGGATAATCCGCTGGATATGCCGGTCCCGCTCCACCATTTCTTTCAGCTCGGTGGTGTCAAAGATGACGGGCAGCGGCAAATATCTCGCCATCGTGTGGTACGCCTCGGCAAACAGATTGACAATCTCTGCGGCATACGTGTTCACATGCGAGTGGCTGACGCCGCCCTTCAACTGCACGACCTCAACGCCCCGAACGGGCTTCTGCTGCAGCTGAAGTGCCACGGCATGCATGGTCGTTCCCCAGGTCACGCCGATAATATCGGCATCCTGAACTGTTTCATGCAGGTAATCGGCTGCCCTTTTGCTGATATGCTTCTGGATT
This sequence comes from Paenibacillus sp. ISL-20, assembly GCF_018613005.1. Taxonomy (NCBI): domain Bacteria; kingdom Bacillati; phylum Bacillota; class Bacilli; order Caryophanales; family Paenibacillaceae; genus Paenibacillus; species Paenibacillus sp. ISL-20. The sequence goes on along the minus strand of NZ_JAGGRD010000038.1, from coordinate 60,771 downwards.
TCGCGGTATTCATTGATGGGGGAATAACTCACCAGCACCTGTTCCAGTTCGTACTTCTTCTTCACTCCTTCGCCCAAAGCGTCCAGGTCCTCGAGAGGGTCAACAATGCTGATCTGCACATAGCCCTGCTCCTTGGCGTGCTGAAGCAGCCTGGAGACCGTAGGACGTGAAACGCCGAGTCTTGTCGCGATATCCTGCTGGCTGTAATCCGACATATAATACAATCTTGCCGCCTCAATGCTAAGGCGCTGTTTATCCTGATCCATGATCCAACCTACTTTTATTTATGTCGTAACCGAATTGGGTACATTATAACGTGATCTGACACAAAATTCGATAGCGAGTTGGAGCTGGCATGAACTAAGGTTACCCCAGTCTGATCAAAACCGCCGATTTATCGTCAGACAATTTAAATCGTGGATAGGTAATACATTCCGGATCGCTATGTTCCAACCCCACCAGCCAATCGGCATACTCTTTCAGTCCCCGAGACTTAATATTGCGGAACAAAATTTCCTCGGAGGTCCGTCTGCCCCCATTCACCAATTTTTCAGGATAATAGAGTCCGTCGGTATGCAGCAGCAGCTCCTCAAGCTGAATCCGGTTAATCTTGCCGTACTCAATAAAATCCTCCGCGTCCGAGCGTCCATTCAGGACGGAGTAGCCTCTGGCCGTATTCATTTTTTCTTTATTCTTGAGAATGCGGGGCTTCACCAACTCCCATAACTGATCCTTCGACTGGACTCCGGCCAGGACGGCCTGTTCCCAGATTAGCTTGGATTCATAATCAATATGCGCCACATGGTCCCGTGTCACCATGCGCACAGACCCGTCAGCATAGGCACCCATAATCATGCAGTCGCCTGATTGAGCATATTCGATATAATGGTCAGTAATCCGGATCACTGCAATTCCCGCCGTCCATAACTGATCCTTGGAATCGGTCGGTATATCGTGCGCCTGCATTTCCACTCCCAATATGCGATTGGCCTCACGGGTCAACTGCTCCAGATTACGCTTTTCTTCCGGTGAAATCTGCTCAAAGTATCGCTTTAACAACTGCGAGGCAATCCGTCCGCCAGTCTCCCCCTCTGAGCCTCGAAACGGCACCAACGAAGTGGCACCGTCTATAACGCCGTATATCTGCAGCTGATCGTTGATAATAAGCGCATCCTCGTTCCAGATACCGCTCCCCTGTATCGACAAATTTTGCACTTTCATCATGTTTTCATATCCCTCCCACGGAGCTCTCCCGCATATGATCTCGTTCTCCAATATCTGTATGACAGATCAGGGAAGAAGGGGCAGCAGATCGGCCGCCTTCTGCTCCAGATCCGGTCTACGCTCTATCTCCAAGGCTTTCAGTGTTTCATCGATTCGGTTCCAACGTCTGTAATCGTCAGACATTGGTGCAATCCCGTCATCATTCCCGACCAGCCGTAACAATATGTTATAACGGGTCCCCTCCGCTGTTTGCCGCGCCAGCGAGTCCAGGCTGTCTTGACGGACCGGCATATAGCCTGTCGCATCCAGCAAAGTGTCCTGTATATACGGGGAAGCGATGTGGTTAACAAGCTCCTGCGCCAGTTCTCTGTTGCCTCCCCCGGCAAGCACGGCGAAAGCGCTAAAGCCCGGCGAGACCCCTTGGTCCACTGCTCCCGGCAGAGGAACTACGCCATAATTGAACTTGCCTGCAATATACTTATCCATCCACTGCATATGTTGCGAGCTTGATACCAGAAGCAGAATCTGTCCGTCCATGAATTCACTCAGAGCCAGTCGGTGCTCCAGAGGAAACATCACACCGGAATCAAACACCAGCCTGTTCCATGCCCCGAGAAGTTCAAGCAGCCGCTCCCCCCTCTCCTCTTCTGCCGGATGGCCCCACATATTCAAAAAAACAAAGGCCAAATTCTCATCCACCGCCATTACCTGCTTCCACTTGATGGACGCATTGCGATGGTTCAGACCTCTCACCCAGCCTGAAATCTCTTCATTTAATTGCTCAAGATCCGCAAATTCCAGTTCTCTCTGAAAACTTGCGTTCCGAAGCTTGTCTTGATTATAGTAAAGTACCGGAATCGATGCACCGGCAGGCATCGCCCACAGCTTACCTTGAAACGTGAACGCATTGCGGGCTGAAGCCGTTAGGTCCGTTGTCTCACCTGGCAGTTTGATGGGCACGAGCGCCCCGTCTTCTGCCCATTCCGCCAGACCGTAGGCATTGTTCAATTCCGCAATTTGCGGAGCACGTCCTGCAGAGATGGCAGCTGACAATTCCGAATGCAGCGCCTCATACGATTGGAAGGTGCGCACATTCATCTCCACTTCATGATAACGAGCCTGCAAGGACTTAAGTATCGGTTCCCATTCACTGCTGTAAATCCAGCATTCCATTCGCTCGATTTCCTTGATCCTCTGCTCCGGCGGATGCCCGAGCCGCCGGAAATAAGTCGAGTAAACGACCAGACTTCCGGCAATAATCAGTACAAAGACAATCCAGATCAGCCCATTCTTGCTCCAAATCCGATTTTTCCGCTCCAGCATGCACCCCTCCTTTTTTTACATTATAAAAGGAAGCAATATTGAAGGAGAACTACCAAATCGAGCATCGCAAGCATAAGTTACAAGGACAACCCCTTGCTGCCTGACAACTTGTTCGCAATCAGCAGCGATATAAGCGTAGTCACCGTAAGAATAGAGGCAAGTGCGGCGCCGGTGCCGTAATTGGAGGTAAAAACCTCACTGTAGATCGTGACGGATATGGTCGCCGTTGCTCCATAATACAGAACAAGCGTGGAGCTTAATTCATTAATCGTTGTAATCCAGCTGAGGATGGCTCCGGATATAACGCCTGGCGCCATCAGCCGGCCCGTCGTTTTGAAGAAAGTTTTCATCGGCGGCACGCCAAGGCTGATCGAAGCCTCTTCCACGCTTCGGTCCAGCTGGTGAAGAACCGCCGTACTCGACCTGATCGTGTATGGGATTTTTCGTATCACGTAGGCAATGACAAGGATGATCCATGTTCCGGTCAGCACTATCGGCGGCTTGTTAAAGGCAATGATCAGACTTATACCAAGCACGGTGCCCGGCATGATATAGGGAATCATAATGATGCCGTCGATAAAAGCCGTGAATTTGGACCTTCGCCGCACGAGAATATAAGCGATGAGCATGCCCGCAATAACCATGACGATGATGGACAACACAGAGTAAGAGTACGTATTCATGATCGCTTTGGGCACACGGAAGAACACTTCTTTATAGCTGTCTAGACTGAATCCGCTATGGAACACCGGTCCCTTTTTCGCAAGGAAGGAGGTCACAAGCACGGTCAGCTGGGGCATAATGGATATACAGGCTGGAATAAATGCCAGCACGGTCAACAGAACCTTCGGCATCCGCTTCAGCTTCTTCACGGTCGGCGTTCGCATCCCGGTCATGGAATAATTTTTCCGGGATACAAAATACCGCTGACCAAACAAAACGGCCGTTGAGAAAAAGATCATGACCACACTCAGCGTGCTGGCCATTGCGGGATTACCGCCCATCTCACTGATAAATTGCTCGTAGGCCAGAATCGGCAGCACTTTATAGCCCTGCCCAAGCAGCATTGGCGTGCCGAAATCGGCAAATGAAGCCATAAATACCATCAGTGCCCCTGCCGACAGCGTAGGAAATATGAGCGGCAGCGTCACGGTTCGCAAACGATTCCATGCTGTCATTCCCAGACTCTCGGATGCTTCTTCCAACGAAGTATCGATCGTCTTGAGTGCACCGGATACATACAGGAAAATATGAGGGTAGAATTGCAGGGCAAATACAATGACAATCCCGTGCCAGCCGTAGATGGAAGGAATATCAATCCCCAACTCCCGGATGAACCTCGTAACAAAGCCGTTATTGCCCATCAATAAAATCCATGAATACGCTCCGATAAATGGCGGAGATAGCAGAGACATAATAACCATCATCTGCATCAAGCCTTTGCATTTGATGTCGTATCTTGTTGCGATGTAGGCTAGCGGGGTGCCGATCAGAATCGCCAGCACGGTTGCCAACGCGGATACAAGAAAGCTGTTCAGCAGAGCCTGATGGTAATACTTGAGCTGAAAGAAATCCAGGTAGTTCTGCAGGGTTATGCTCCCGTCCTTGCCGATAAAGCTGTTTAACAGCAGGGACACCAGCGGGTAAATAATGAACACCAGCATGAAGATATACACACATACGGTTACAAACGTCCAGAAATCCCATCTTCTGAGCAGCAGACGCTGTCCAACGGTCGGAGACCCGACGGGCTTAAGCTTCGCCTGCACGATAGATCACCTCCAGGCCAACGCTGTCATACATAACGGACCGTTGAAGCTGAAAATCCAGAAACAACCGTTGCTTCTCCTGAAACAGACTTAGGGTTTTGCCCGGATAATCATGTACATCGATAAAGGTCCCGTCCTCAAGCTTCATTAAGTAACTCACCTTATCGCCCAAGAAGCTGACAGCTTGAACGATTCCTTCAAAGGCAAAAGTGGGACTTGGTTCCGCGCTGATCTGCACCCGCTCGGGACGAATTGAAAAAATCACTTTGCCTGAATAAGATTGTTTGATTGGCAGCTGCGTCTCTTTGCCGAGCAATCGTATTGTTCCGATCCCGTCGTCACCGCCCGATTCAGACGTGCAGGTTCCTTCCAGAAAGTTGGAAGTACCGATAAAATTGGCCACGAACTGATTCCGGGGGTATTGATAGATGTCCCTCGGGGAAGCGATCTGCTGAATGACTCCCTCGCTCAGGACTGCGATCCGGTCCGAAACGGCGAGCGCCTCTTCCTGGTCATGCGTCACATAAATAGTGGTGATATTAAGCTCCTTTTGCAATTGACGGATATCGGTCCGCATTTTCACCCGGAGCTTGGCATCCAAATTGGACAGCGGCTCATCCATTAGCAGCAGTGCGGGACGGATGACAATTGCTCTTGCCAGAGCAATCCGTTGCTGCTGTCCCCCGCTCATGTTACCGGGTATCCTGTCTCGGAGATCGGCCAGCTCCACCATCTCCAGCGCTTCCATCACCCGGCTCTCGATGTCCCGTTTCGAAATTTTCCGGGCGCGAAGCCCGTAGGCCACATTGTCAAACACACTCAAATGGGGGAAGATCGCGTAATTCTGAAACACCATCCCGATATTGCGCTCATGGGTAGGCACGTCATTAATGACTCGGCTGCCAAAGTAGATATCCCCTTCCTCCTGTTTATAGAAGCCGGCAATCGTTCGGAGAAGAGTGGTTTTCCCACAGCCGCTCGGTCCCAGCAGGGTAAAAAACTCCCCTTCGTTTATTGAAAAATGCGCATCATTAACCGCCTTGTTCTCTCCAAAGTATTTTGTAACATGATCGAATACCACTTGACTCATGAATGCCTCCATATCCGAGAGGACGACTGCCCACGGATCAGCCAGCCATCCCCCACCTTTGTGCTCTATTCCTTGCCCATCATAATATCGTTGAATCTACTGATAACGGCTTCTTTGTTATCTGAAGCCCAGCTAAAGTCGTAATCAACCAGTTCGATGTCCGCAGTCTGAGGCAAGCCTTCCACCGGTTCTACATCATCTCGAACCGAGCGGCGCTTAAACTCCTTTTGCACCAGTTCCTGCACATCCTTGCTGACAATAAAATCAATAAACTGCTTCGCTTCATCCGGATTTTTGGTTCCTTTGATGATTGCAGCCCCATCAGGTACAGCCGAAGTGCCTTCGCTCGGATAAATAATGCCGATCTGCGAGCCGCCTTCCATGTACCGCAGCGCAGCATCCTCCAGTGTGATGCCGAGAGCAAACTCACCGTCAGGTACGGCGCGTTGGACCAGACTGGAGCCCGACAAAATTTTGCCGTCCATATTGGCCACAAGTTTCTTGACATACTCCCACCCCTGCTCATTGTCCTTACCAAAAGCCGTCAGCATGGTCACCAATTGCGTATAGGAGGAGCCCGACTTGCCTGGATCGGCAAATGCAATCTGCCCCTTCCACTTGGGATCCAGCAGATCCTCCCAAGATGCAGGCAGCTCATCCTCGGATACCAGCTCTTTGTTGTAAGTGATTACCATCGGGAGAGCGTTAAACGGTGTCCAATAGTTGGACGGATCCAGATAGCCCGGGAAAATATCCCCCTTCTCGTTTGTTTGATACGGCTCGAAATATTCGCTAAATGATGCCAAGGAATCGGCTCCTCCTGCCCAAAAAATATCCCCGAGCGGATTGCTTGCCTCAGCCTGCACCCGCTTCAGCAATTCCCCTGTACCGCCGGAGATCAGATCGACGGATATACCTGTCCGATCCTGAAACTCTTTGATAATCGGGTTGTTGATTTCGGCTGCATTCGGCGAATAAATGGTCAGCTTTCCCGTACCCGCACTGGAATTCGAATTGGAATTCGAGGAATCGGACTCCCCCTTGCCTTCGGTTGCAGGAGCGCCACAAGCTGTAATAACACCTAACAAAATGATCACACTAGCGATTGCGGTAAGCCATCTTTTCACCATTTTTTTGTATCCCCCTTATTTTTGTGTTATTTTCCCTTCCACGAATTTACTATACCTGTCAGGCTTCCACCTCTCAACGAGACAAAATTGCATAAATGTTTAATTTTTTGCTTAATTGCGTGAATGTAAGCGTTTAAAAGAGAAGACCTTTAGCTTTCAAAGGCCTTCTTCATCCAATTTTCTTACACAAATATTACATTCCATGTGATTCCAGCATTCTTTTACGATATTCCGTCGGCGTTTCTCCAGTATATTTACGAAAAATTTGACTGAAATAACGGGAATCCTGATACCCCACGGCAAGCGAAACCTCATAAATCCTCACATTCTCGTCCCCCAGCAATCTCTTTGCCTGCTCCATTCTTAACCGGGTTAAATATTCTATAAAGCTTACACCAAGCCGTTTGCGGAACAGACGGCTGAAATGCGCCTCGCTCAAGTGAAACCGGGCAGCCAGCTGTTGCAGGCTGATATCTTCGTTAAAATTATGCTGGACATACGCCTCCACTTGCCGGAACCCTTCGGCAAAATGCACGGCAGCATTATCCAGATGTTCGATGTCACCGTATACGGACACCCCGCTCTGTTTACTTGCTGCTCTATGCCTGACAACCTCTAACGCTTCCTGATATGCTCGGTCTAGCTGCTCAAGCCCCCCATATGAGAGACTTACCCCGACATAGACCAGTGCTTTGCCAAATTCGGTGACGGTTTCCTTCAACATGCCCACTGCCCCTTCTTCATCGGGAATAATGCACGCTCTTTGCAGTTCATCTATCATAATCAAGGGACCGTAAATGCGGGCATACAACCGTTCCTTTATATGCAGCCACCGCTCATGCCGCCGCTCCTCGCCTTCTTCCTCCATCTGTACCACGGCAACCCGTATCTTCTGTAAGCCGGCAGTCTCCTCCAGCCATTCCTTCAGCATCTCCAAGGAGGCCGTATCCGTGATTCCGAGCATGCTGTCATGAATCAGCTTCTGAACAACGAGTGATTCCCTGTCCCTTTTCCAACTCTGCAGCTGCTCCATCACGCTGGCATGCTGCCTCGTCCGGACAAGCTCCTTACATACCTTGTCAATTGCCTTTACCAACGTATCGGGATCTGTCGGCTTTAACACAAAATCGGAGGCTTTGAGTTTGATCGCCTGCTGGGCATAAACAAAGTCATCAAATCCGGTAAGAAAAATCACCTTCAGCTCTGGACAGAACTCCTGGGCGGACCATGCCAACTCAAGACCGTCCATGCCGGGCATTCGAATGTCAGAGATGAGAATATCCGGTTGAAACGCCTGAATTTGCTGCACAGCCTGTTCTCCGTCCGCCGCTTCACCGACCAGAACACAATTCAGTGCCTCCCAATTGATCGTCTGCTTCAATCCTTCGCGGATCATCCATTCATCATCGGCAATCAGAATTTTAAACATCGCTTACCGCCTCCCGTATAATCGGTATACTTAGACTGACCTTCGTCCCTTGACCCGGCAAGCTATCAATATGCAGAACGTAGGCATGTCCAAAATGCAGTTCCAGCCTCCGCAAGAGATTATGAAGTCCGATTCCGGTCGTGCTGGTCTCCTCACCGGAAACGTACTCTCCCCGCAGGATGCGCTGCAGTTTATCCGGAGCTATCCCGAGTCCGTTATCCTCCACCACGAACTGCACCCGCTCTCCCGCCAATCGGCCGGAGATAAGCAGACTACCCTGACCGGCTTTCATCTCGAGTCCATGGTTGATCGCATTCTCCACCAGCGGCTGAATTAGCAATTTGGGGATGCATAAATCCAGAATGCCTTCATCGATCTCCACCGAAATCGTAATTTTATCCCGATAACGAATTTCTTGGATTGTCAGATAATTGCGAATTTGCTGCATATCCTCACGAATGGGGATAACGGTATTTCCTCGCCGGATGCTGAAGCGCAGCAGGCTGCCCAGCGAAACCGCGATGCTGCTGATCACCTCGATCCTGTGAATCCGAGCCATCCAATTAATGGAATCCAGCGCATTGTACAAAAAATGGGGGGTGAACTGGGCATGAATCGCTTTGATCTCCGCCTCCTGCACCTTTAGCTGCTTCTCGTACACCTGGTTAATCAATTCCTTGATCCTCTGAAGCATCCGGTTAAAGCTTCCGCCCAGATGACCAACCTCATCCCGGTACTTCGAATCGAAGGCGACCTCAAGGTCTCCCTTCTCAACCTGCCTCATTAGTCGACGCAGCTTGTGGAGCGGTCGGGTAATGTAATCGGACAGCAAGAAGGCCGTGCAGTAAGAGATCAACACTCCGAATATGACAATGAATATCGTGAAATTGCGAATGCTGGCGCTCTCACCGGTTAAAGCGCTTACAGGAACCACATTGATCAATTTAAAACCATGAGTATCGGATGTATCATAAATGACCATATGTTCAATATCCTGTTCCTTTATTCGGAAGAATCCCTTTCTTTCTTGCAGAATGGTGGAAAGGTAAGGTTTCTCGAGGCGCGTGCCGACCTCCAGTTTGGAGAGATGGCTGGAAATGATATATCCTTTGTCATCCAAAAGATACACTTCTCCCCCGTCATACCGGTAAGCCCTTTCATATTTATCCGCGAGGGCAGGCTCCATAATGTCCACGATGAAATACCCCAGCGGTTTGCCGGTATCAATCTGCTTAAGCAATCGGCCAGAGCTGAGGACCGTCCCGTAATCCTCGAATTTTTTCAAGGAATAATGGCTATCCCAGACCACATCGCCACCTGCCAGCCTTGCTTTACGAAAAAGCCCCCAATCCGCGTTATAACGTAGATAGGAGCTTGGTATGAATTTTCCCGTAAAGTAACGGTCTCCGTTCTCTCCGAGCACATACAGCTGGATATCCCATGATTTAAAACCGAGGAAGCTGTTCAAAATGGCAGCGACCGTCTGCTGGTCGCGGTATTTCTCTTCCACGCTTCGAGCAGCCGGCTTGGACAGAATCTCCTGAATGTCTTTGTTGCTGTACAGATACATGGACAGCTGTTCTATATCTTCGACGAAGTAATTAAGGCTGTAGTTGATTTGAGATAGGTTTTCCAGAATGATTTCATTGGCTTTGGTCTGGATTTCACTAGAGGCTTTACGAATGGAGAAAATACCTAACACTGCGAGAGGGATGACCGCAATCAGAAGAAACAGCAGCATCAGCTTAGTCTTTAGTTCCATGGCATGCAAACGATCCATCCAATAGTTCATGACTGGCTCACCCATTTTCACTCGAATTTCAGATTAATATAGCATAAAATGTCGGATGCACCAATCCTCTGGCACCTATATACTGAACGGATAAGCTCTATGCCTTCAGCCAATAAAAATACACCCCTAAGAATTTCATCGGTTAAACCCAAGGTTTAATCCAATCTCCATTCCAAGGGGTGTACTTCAACCCTCATACGGATGTCGTCTAGCGAGGCAAAACTTTAGATCAATGCTTTGTACTCCAGCGGAGATACCCGGCCATAAGAAGCTTTTGCCCCTTGGATGGGTGCCGCCCAGGCAACGGCATTGGTAATTACCTGCTGAATTTCAGGTTGGTGGTAGGTCGGGAATGCTTCATGACCCGGTCTAAAATAGAACAGCTTGCCGCGTCCGCGCTTGTAACAGCAGCCACTGCGGAATACCTCGCCACCTTCGAACCAAGAGACAAACACCAGTTCATCCGGTGCCGGGATCTCAAAACGCTCACCGTACATTTCCTCCTGCGGAACCTCGATATATTCTCCAAGTCCGCTAACGATCGGATGGCTGGGATCGATGACCCACAACCGCTCCTTCTCACCGTCATCGCGCCATTTCAGTGCGCCTGTATTCGTGCCGAGAAGGCGCTGAAAAATCTTCGAGCCGTGACCGGAATGCAGAACGATAATCCCCATGCCGTCCAGTACGCGCTGACGCACTTTTTCCACGATATCATCCCGCACTTCGCCGTGAGCCACATGCCCCCACCAGATCAGAACATCCGTTGAAGCGAGCACCTCATCGGTCAAGCCGTGTTCCGGATCATCCAGTACGGCGGTGCGTACGACGAACTGTGCATCCTTTCCCAGAAAATCGGCAATTGTACGGTGGATGCCTTCAGGGTAAATCTTAGCGATCTGTTCATTATGTCTCTCGTGCCGGTATTCATTCCATACCGTTACATTGATATTAGCCAAGGGTAATGGCCTCCTTTAATATTGAAATAAAGCGACCTCTTATACATTCATCCCAAGTATAGGCTGTGTTACAATGAACGGGAATGTGTGAAAGTTACTCTTTTTGTACAAAAGCGACTTCGCGTTTTTTTGGGAGAGAGGGTGGAATTCGTGCTATCGATGAACGCTGACTATGTGCCAAGGATCAAACTGATGGGATTTGTCTCCTACAAGAACCCCTGGATTCATTTCAAGCGGAACACACACGAGTATATTCTGTATTTCGTGAAGAACGGCGAGCTTCATATGCGGGAGAACGGCGTTTCCCATGTGCTCAAGAAAGGCGACTTACTGGTCCTTGAACCGCATCTGGACCACGAGGGAACACAGAAACATCCCTGCGACTACTACTATATTCATTTTGAACACCCCGATATTCATCATGCGCCCGAGCGGCCCTTGTCATTGCTAGCCAAGCAATGGATCATGGGGGAGAACCAAACGGCAGGCAAAGATGACAGCAGGCAGCTATATTTCCCCAAGACCTGCACGCTAACCCAGAAAAAAAGCCTTCATCACATGTACCATGCCCTCGGCGAAATGCTGCAGCTGTACAGACGGAAGCATTTTAACCGCAGTTTGACTGCGCTCAAATTCATGGAAATGCTGATCGAGCTGTCCCGTGAGAGTCTGTTCGATGAGCTGGAGAAGAACAGCCCGCACACCAAGTCCTATATGAAGGTGCATGCGCTGCTCGAGTACATCCATGAACATTACGCCGAGAAAATCATCAGCTCGGAGATCGAACAGCGCTTCGAATGCAATTATGATTACATCAATCGGGTGTTCGCCAAGCTTACCGGCCATACGATCATGCGCTATGTGAATCAGGTTCGAATCCATCATGCCAAGGAGTTAATCGAGGCCACCCACCTCAGCTTTGGGGAGATTGGGTATCTGACCGGCCTGGAGGATCCGTTCTATTTCAGCAAGGTGTTCAAAAAATATGTCGGTATGTCCCCCAATCAATACTATAAGCAGGTCCGCGAGAAGGAATAAGTGAAGTGTACTCGTGGCTAAGCTCCCGGTATAAAGGTTGTGGATAGATCCACTGCAAGCGTAACGGCTAACCTCCGGTTTTGGGGATAACCGGTCTCCTCCCACCAGTTAATAGGGAGTTATGCTTGCACTTCTCCACATTTGTTCACAAACGCTGGATAACTACCATGAAATATATAATCGAAATTCGATTTGTGCAGAACGAACATGGATAATGTTTATAACTCTGTGTATAACGAAGCCATTCATAATGTTATACACAGTCCTTCCGGTGTGAAGTAAGTCCTTAGTTTGAATTATCCACATGTGTTGATTTGGATTTTTTTGCACTTGAATCCTAGAGTCAATGGCATATCAAAAAAGCGAAGACAAGGAAGCCTCCTCCCTGTCTTCGCTTTTTAATAGTAATGTGCCAAGTCCAGCCGCGATAAAGACGTCGATATCTAAAAACTACGGCTTTGTACAACTTCGAACGTTTCCCTTCTGTGATCCCTCTTTATTTCCGCCCGTAATCGGCCTTTATCTCTCCCCAGCTCTTCGTCTGCCATTTCAGCACCTTGTTCTCATATGTATTGGTTCGAAGCCAGTGCTCGGCCCGGTCCACCAGATCCCAGATCTCTTGGGTTGACGCGTCGCGCGGAAGCGTGGTGGCCACCTTCTTCTGCTTCAGCCATTTGAGTGCATTCATGGAATCGCTGTACACCGTTTTGGTGCTGCCAATTTTCTTCAGGTAAGCCAGTGCGTGGACGATGGCCAGAAACTCGCCGAGATTGTTCGTTCCCTTCGAAATCGGTCCGCACGAGAACAGAATATCTCCCGTTTGCGTATCCACGCCTTTGTACTCAACGGGTCCAGGGTTTCCCCGCGTCCCCACATCTACAGAGATGCTGTCATAATCGATCTCGCCCGGTTCTTCGGCGGCAGATGCGCTGCTTCGCTTATAGCTCTTGGAGCCTGAGCTGCCCGACTTGCTTCCGGACTGCTGCCCCCAGTAATTTTTATAGCCTGCCGCATAAGCCTGTTCCGCTTCACTTCGGGATTCAAACGCCTTGAACTTCGCACCTGTAAACTGATTGACCTGCTGTTGGCATTCGCCCCAGCTTGTATAAATTCCGGGTACTTTACCTACCCAGACTACATAATATTTTTGCTTCGCCATCATAAACCTCCATCCTGAACTAACCTCTCTAGCGTACTATATCATATCCTCCGAAACCAACAAAAAAAGCGCCATCGTCTCCGATCCGCTTTCTGTGCTTGATCTTATTCAATTGTTCCTGTTTCGTCGGCTTCACTCTCACATGCTGTGATAGCGCACTGTAATCTTCGTTGGTCTTTCTCATCGAGACGGCTGACCATGTTCCGGCACGTTCCGCTTTGCGGAGCGATTTTTGCGTTTTGGTACGGGCCATGAGGCTCACACTCCTTGTATTATGGGATTCCCTATATTGTACGGCAAAATGGGTGGGAATGGAACAACAGCCGGTCAGGTTCCGGCCACTCCGAACGAACTATCGACTGCAGTATATTCATAAAACCTATGATATAATACGGAATCATTGGAGAATAGATCCCAAACAGACAGGAGGAGTTGAACCGATATGAAACTCGAGCGGCTCATATCCATGATTTACATGCTGCTGAACAACGAGATCCTGTCCGCGTCTGCCCTGGCAGAGAAATATAACGTGTCCCAGAGAACCATATACCGCGACATCGATGCGATCTGCGCAGCCGGCATTCCGGTTGTATCGTATCAGGGGGTGAACGGCGGGTATGGCATTATGGAGCAATACAAGATGGACAAAAGCTTGCTCGGCTCCTACGATGTCAGCGCCCTGATCACCATCCTGCACAGCATGTCAACGGTGTTTGAGGATGAACGGGCCATGGATACCATTCAGCGTCTGCAAACGATAGACCGTTCCGGCAACTCCGCATCGCAGGGATTGTCCATGGATATCGGGAGCTGGCGCTCTTACAACGAAAGCCTCCGTCTCCTTCGCCGCGCCATTACCGACAAGCATGTGATCTCCTTTCAATACATAAGCGCCAAGAATGAACGCATTCACCGTAAAGTCGAGCCCTTACGACTCATGTATAAATTCGGATCCTGGTATTTGTACGGCTTCTGCAGAACCAGGGCCGATTACCGCGAATTCCGGATTTCGAGAATGTCGGAGCTGTCCCCATCCGCCGAGCCCTTTCAGCACCAGCATTCAGAGGAGCACACGCACGGGCCCCATCTTCAAGAGCAGAATCCATACCACCGAGGGGAGCAGCATACCTGGGAGCCTTCACCCGATGCGATAGAAGTCATCCTTCACGTATCCCCCCGGGCCTTGGCCAAAGCGATGGATCGTTTCTATGATGTGCAGCGGGAATTTCATGAGGACGGATCGCTCCGTCTCACGTTCAAGGTTGAACATCCAGATTCGTGGTGGTTCTGGTCTACCCTGCTGAGCTTTGGCGAGGATATCGAGATCATTGAGCCGGCGGACTTAAGGATGCGCATGCAATCCAAATTAGAAACCATGCTGCAGGTTTACGCAAAAGTATGACAGTCCGCTGTCATACTTTTTTATTTACAATGTTCCCAAGAAAGCAAAAACGAAGAAGCCAAAGGGGACGATCACGATGAACTATCCTGTCAAAATGTATGAGTACCATGTATGGGCCAACCAAGCGATATTCAACCGTCTGCTGGAGCTGCCGGGCGAATTGTACAATCGGAAAATAACGAGCATTTTCCCAACTGTATCCGAAGCGTTGATTCACATCTACACGGCGGATCTCGGGTGGATGAACATTTTGTCCGGAATGGACATGAACCACGCTTTAGCAGAGGCCTTCCAGCTTCGGGACGAGCTTGAGGCCATTTCAGTGGAGGACCTAAACCTCCGGTTTATCGAACTGTCAGAGCGATTTACGGCTTTTCTCAGTCAAAACCCTGACCTGGAACGGATCATCCGATTGGATAATCCTTATGCCGGGATCCGGGATACCCGTCTGTCCGAGATTATGCTTCATGTCGTGAACCACGGCACGTACCATCGTGGAAATATTGCCGCCATGATGCGCCAGCTCGGAAGCTCCTCCGCGATGACCGACTACGCCTTTTTTTGGTACCAGAATGAGCAGGAGTTGATTCTTACCTGAATGACTCGAAGTATAGCGGCAATCGCCCCTCGCCCCTGATCCAGAAATTCCATGCCGGGTATTAGGCCGGCAAATACTGCATCCCAAAAAACCTGCTTCAGAATCGGGTTCCAAAGCAGGCTTTCCTATTAAATGTGTTCTACAATTTCAGTTTGCGTCCTTCCGTCAATCGTACCCAGAAGCCGCCTTTGAAACTCTTTGGTTCATGGGAGATAATGAACGCCTGCGGCGACATTTTGGATAGTGACTCCATCAACCGCCGCTCGTTCTTCCGTTTCACGAGCACTTGAAGCACGAGCCGTTTGCCATCCTTGCCGTCCGCTTCCCAGGCGGTCACGCCATATCCCTTCTCCCGCAGGCTCATCGCCAGGTTCGTCTCAACGGAATTGACAATGACCTGTACCACGATGTACCCGAGGGCCAGATATTCCTCAATCCGGCTGCCGGCATACACACCAAGGCCAAAGCCGAGGCAATAGGCCGCCATATTAAAGGGATTGTCCAGATTTTGCAGGACGAGATTGAGGCCGAGCAGGTAAACGAATACCTCCAGCATGGCCAGAAGGGAGGCAATCCCCCTTCTGCCTTTGATCATCAGAATCAGCCGCAGCGAAAAGATCGAGACATAGACTACGTTGATGCCGATGATGGAACCGATAAGTGTCAGCGAGATCATAGAGAATCACGGGTGGCGATATACTCCGGTCTTGGCTTCTGGCCCGAATACGGCTGCTTGACCTTGTTCTCCACGCTGTTATAAACCATGAAAATATTGCTGCGCGGCATCGGCGTAATGTTACTGTTGGAACCGTGCATAATGTTGCAGTCAAAAATCACGATTGAGCCCGCTTTGCCAACCGGCGTGTCGATACCGTCTTTCTTCACCATGCGTGTCAGGCTGTCATGATCCGGAACACCGTATTCCTGCTTGCGCAGGGAATCCTTGAAGTGATCCTCCGGCGTTTGGCCGATGCAGGCCACGAATTCCTTATGCGAGCCAGGCACAACCATAAGCGGTCCGTTATAAGGATAGTTATCCTCCAGGGCAATGGAGCAGCTCAAGGCTCTCATGCGCGGCATGCCATCCTCTACATGCCACGTTTCGAAATCGGAGTGCCAATAGAACTCTTTGCCCGTGAAGCCCGGCTTGTAATTAATTCGGGATTGATGGATATACGTCTCGCCTCCCAAGAGGTATTCCATAATCGCCAGGAGTCTCGGATGCTGGGACAGCTTCTTGAACACTTCATGGCTCTCATGCACCGCGAATACCGACCGAACTTCGTTCCCGCCCGGCTCCCGGATCACTTCATCCTTGTCCGCTTCTCTTGCCGTTACCTGCAAACTGCGGGCTTCCGCCTGATATTTCGACAGCTCCTCTCGACCAAAGAAGTCTTCCAGAAATAAATATCCGTTGCGCTCATAGAAGTCGGATTGCTCCTGCGTTAACGCAGCATCCGGACTCCATTCGGAATGAACGACAGGATCCTGTCTCTTTAGGATTCGGGGCTCCGCATGCACTCTTGAAGGATAAACGTCCAGTTCTTTTTCCTGAAGGGCCGACACATGATTATTACTCATCGCATATCATCTCCTTAGTCTGAAATTGGGGCGAGCAGCGGGTAGGTTCCTTCCTCATCGTGAACTTCAGCACCGGTAAGCGGCGGATTGAATACACAGACCATCCGCATCTGCGAACGGGCTCTCAAATAATGCTTCTCATGACCGTCCAGTGCATACATCATCCCAGGGGATATCGGGTAGGTTTCACCCCCGATAACCTCGATTTCCCCCTCCCCTTCGATGCAGTACACAGCTTCGACGTGGTTTTTGTACCAGATCAGCGTCTCCGTTCCGGCCTTGATGAGCGTATCATTGAGAGAGAAACCCATGCCGTCCTTGGTGAGCAGCAGCCTTCTCGAATTCCATGTCTTGGTATCGATATCGTCCTTGGTATCTACGATCTCTTCCAAATGTTTAACAATCATGACAACCTCTCCTCTGCAGCTAATTGTTTCATACTGTTCTCAAATATCCCCAATCCCTGTGTCAGTGTGTTCATTTCAATCGTCAGCGGCGGCATCAGCTTTGCCACTTCGCTGTGCGGACCCGACGTTTCCATGATCAATCCTTGCTCGAAGGCGATCTCGGACAGCCTGCCTGCGAGCTCCGGCTTAGCAAAAGCAACCCCCTGAATCATGCCTCTGCCGCGAATTTCGCCGACGAGCTGGGGGTAATCCTTCACAACACCTTCCAATGATTGGCGAATCCGATTCTCCCTAATGCCGATATCGAGCTGAAAATCTTTCGTTTTCCAATAATTCAGCGCTTCGGCCGCGGCAACGAATCCGAGATTATTGCCCCGGAAGGTGCCGTTATGCTCCCCCGGCTCCCATATATCGATCTCCGGCTTGATCAGCGTAATCGCCATCGGCAAGCCAAAGCCGCCAATCGATTTCGAGAGACATACGATATCCGGCTCAATGTCGGCATCATCAAAACTAAAGAACGGCCCGGTTCTGCCGCAGCCCATCTGGATATCATCCAAAATAAGCAGCATCCCCTTATCCTTGCAGATGCGCGTCAGCTTCTGCAGCCATTCCCAGCTGGCGGCGTTCAATCCACCTTCCCCCTGCACCGCCTCGACGATAACCGCAGCCGGAAGCGGAATGCCGCTTCCCGGATCATCCAGAAGCTTCTCCATATATGCCATCGTATCCACGTCGTCGCCAAAGTAACCGTCATAAGGCATAAATACCGAATGGCTCAGATCCACGCCGGCGCCTTGGCGTTTGAAGGCATTGCCGGTAACCGCCAGCGATCCCAGCGACATGCCATGAAAGGCATTCGTGAAGCACAGAACGGTGCTGCGCCCCGTCACTTTGCGGGCGATTTTGAGCGCTGCCTCTACGGCATTCGTTCCGGTCGGACCGGGAAACATCACCTTATGATCCCACCCGCGCGGCTGCAGAATGACCTCCTGAAATCGGGTCAGAAACGTTTCCTTTGCATCCGTAGCCATATCCAGACTATGCGTGACGCCGTCCTTCAGAATGTAGTCGACCAGTTTCTCGCGAATCTTCTCATTGTTATGTCCATAATTTAAAGCGCCGGCTCCCGCAAAAAAATCAATGTATTCATTGCCCTGCGTATCCCACAGCTTCGCATTCCGGGCCTTGTCAAAAACGGTCTGAAAGCTCCGGCAATAACTTCTTACTTCCGATTCCAGCTTGTTAAACACAGTAAGCTTTGGTTTCTCCATGACTTGGTTGTCCATAGTTCCCTCCATTTGTTTAAATGTCATTGAAAAAGGGGCCAATCACGAATAACGGCTCATCTTCATGAGATGTCCCATCGGGGAACATCTCTGCTCCATAACCTACGGTTACGGTGCTGGGAATGGATTTCTCCTCGGCATATCCGAGAAACAAACGACGGGACGCCATGTTGCTCGGCGATACCGTAGCTTCAATATAACGAACACCATGGCATGCCTTCTGATTCATGAGACCTGTCAGCATCGCCTTGGCAATGCCTTGCCTCCGATGCGAATTAGCAACGGCCACTTGCCATACGAACAGCGTCTCCGGATTACGAGGAGAACGGAAGGCAGAAATAAAACCGATGATATCTCCTTCATGCTCGGCGATCATGCAGGTATCATGGAAGTAATCTCCAAGCAGCATGTAGCAGTAAGGGGAGTTCAGATCAAGCGATCCGGTGTCGCGTATCAGCTCCCACACCCGGGTGCCATCCCGTGCTTCCGGTCTTCGGTAAACAATTTCGGTTTCGGTATCCACAGCCATTCTATACAATCACCTCTTTCCAGAACTAATTTCCGTTGGAACGGAATCGTTGCAGGAAGCTCTGCAGCCGCTCGCTCTGGGGATTATCGAATATCTCCTCCGGCGGGCCCTGCTCAACGATCCTTCCGTCGGCCCCGAAGATGACCCGGTCCGCAATTTCCTTCGCAAAATCCATCTCATGTGTAATTAGCATCATAGCCATTTCGCCTTCATCCGCGATTTCCCGAATGACCTCCAGCACCTCGCCGACCAGCTCCGGATCAAGAGCCGAGGTAACCTCGTCAAACACCATCACCTTCGGCCGCATGACCAGCGCTCTGGCAATGGCAACCCGCTGCTTCTGACCCCCGGACAGATTGGACGGATACATCTTCAGCTTGTCGGCCAAACCGACCTTGCCCAGCATGGAGACGGCCCGCTCCTCCGCCTCCTCCTTGGATAAACCCAGCACCTTGCGCGGGGCCTCCGTCACATTGCGAAGCACATTCATGTGCGGGAACAGATTAAAATGCTGGAAGATCATGCCGACGTTGCAGCGCATACGGTGCAAATGCTTTTCGCTGGCCCGAACCAGCTTCCCTTTCTCTTCCATATGCCAGAGCAGCTCGCCATCGACCTCGATGGTTCCTTCGGTGGGTTCTTCCAGCGTCATCAGCATCCGGCCCATCGTCGTTTTGCCCGATCCGCTCGGACCGATCACAGCCACCTTTTCTCCCGGCTGTATCTCCAGATCGATGCCCTTAAGCACCTGGAGATCACCAAACGACTTGGTCACGCCCGTATATTTCACAATCGGCTTGGTACCCGTAGCGGCAGCGAGATTGTTCTCCTGCTGCGGCACCTTCGACGCTTCCGCTTGCTCATCGATCACAACGGCATTCAATAGACTCCCTCCTTTATTTTCCACGCTGCAGATTCAAACGTTTTTCCAGCCTTTGCACAAGCAAAGATGCGATATAACTGATGATCAGGAACAGAATCCCGACCAGCGTATACGGCTCAAATGCACGGAACGACTGCGACACGATATTTTTGGCCGTCAGCATCATCTCCACCAGCGTGATGGCGCATAGAATCGGCGTTTCTTTAAACATGACAATTAAATAATTGCCCAGTACCGGTATGATCGGCGGCACCGCTTGTGGCAGGATAATACTTCGCCAGGTTTGGGCTTTCGTGTAATTCAGTGCTGTGGCAGCCTCCCATTGCCCCTTCGGCACTCCCTCGATTCCGGAACGATACACCTCGGACAGATAGGTGCTGTAATGCAGCCCGAGACCGATGACCCCGGCATAGAAGGCTGGAATGGAAATTCCCGTTAGGAGCGGCAGACTGTAATACAGGAAGAAGACCTGAACCAGCAGCGGTGTATTCCGAATAAATTCAATTATTCCTTTGGTTATAAGCGACAACAGCTTAAATCGGCTCCGCGTCGCGAAGGCAAGCAGCAATCCGATGATTAATGCCACCACGAAAGCGCAGATCGTCACCCATACCGTCATCTTTAACGCACTCAAGAGCTGCGGCAGGATATCCCACACATAGTTCCAGTCCCACATGACTATAACCTCCCCGCTGTCCATTTACGCTCCAGCAGTCGAACTGCCAGCGAGACGACCGTAGCAATGACAAAATACATGAGGAGCAGCAGTACCAGAATCTCGGTCGTCCAGGAGATGTAATTGTTGCGAAGCACCATCGCCTGATACGTCAAATCCGCCATGGTGATGAAATAAACCAATGAGGTGGATTTGATGAGTTCCACAAGCTGATTCCCGAAAGGGGGAAGCATTCGTAAGGAAGCTTGAGGCAATATAACATTCCACAGCCTTTGCCAAGGCTTCAGATTAAGCGCTAAAGCGGCTTCCCACTGTCCTTTCGGAACGGCCAGCACGGCGCTTCGGACGATCTCCGAGCCGTATGCGCCGAAGTTTAGCCCGATCGCGAGGATGGCCGCCAACATTTTTGGAAGCTCGATGCCGATGAACGGAAGAGCGAAATACAACCAAAACAGCTGCACCAGCAAGGAGGTTCCCCGAAAGACTTCCACGTACACGGCTGTCAATGTGCGAATGATCCACAGCTTCGACAGTCGGCATAACCCGGCTGCAAAGGACATCACGACCGCAAGGATGGCTGAAAAGAAAGCAACCACAATCGTGATCTCCGCCCCTTCTAGCAGCGTAGGGAGAAAATCAATCCACGAATTCGGCATGCTATTCCCCGCAAAGCGCAGCAGCCGTCATTTCACCCGGAAGCTCTTCTTCTGTGAATCCGAACTTCTGCAGAATGTCCAGCAGCTCGCCCGATTCCTTCATTTTTTGCAGCTCTGCATTATAAGCCTCCTGGAACTCGGTATCCGCTTGGCGGAACGTTGTAGCTCCATAACCCCGAACGCTTTCTCCATCGATGACCGGCTGCTCGAAATCAGTTACACGTTCGATGTTGTCATCACTAGCCGAATCCAGCATCGCCTGCAGAGAGGGGCCCGTCATGGTAATCGCCTGTACCCGGTCTGCCTGCAGAGCGCTAATAGCCGAGGCCTGATCGGGGACCTGTATGATCCGGTCCGAAGGAATACCGGACTTCTCCATATAGCCGATTTCAACCGCGCCTGTCATGACGGCGACCTTAGCCTGGTCATGATTAGCAATATCCTCATAACTTCCGAGTCCCATCGGATTCCCTTGCTTCACCGCAATGGCTTCCCCGATGCTGTACTCCGGATTGGCAAACAATACGGCAGAGCAGCGGTCCGGATTAATAAACATGCCTGCGGTGATTAGATCAAACCGCTCGGCCTGCAGTCCGGCAACCAGTGAACCGAATTCCGTAAGCTCTCCCCTCATTTCCTTGATGCCAAGCCGCTCCAGAATAACCCGGGCAATCTCAACGGCTTCTCCCGTCAGCTCCCCGTTGGCCTCTTTATAGGCATAAGGCTTCTCATTCGCAAAACCCACGGTGATATACCCCTGCTCCATGGCGCGATCCAGCGTACTCCCTTTGTCGCCGCAAGCCGCAAGCAATACCACCATAATCACTGACAACATCAGTACAACCACTCTCTTCAAAACCTTCCACAACCTTTCGTTATGACTTTGCAATTCTTACAAAATGGCATGATGAAATTACCTTTGTTAACACATATGTTAACTTGGATATAAGAACACTCAGACACCTTGCACGGGTCGGGGCTTCAGGGAAGATGATTCATCCATCTTCTTGCACGCTTAAACCCAATGCGATCTGACCGATTCAATTGGTTAAACATTTGCTGGCCTTGCCCCTCCTCTTTAACAGAATACAAAAAGACCACCAAACAGGGGATTTAGACATAGCTCCGCCAGCAGGGGGTCAAAAAATAAAGAAGAGGCCCCTAAGAGAATCAAGGGCCTTTGTTATGAACATCCATTATGTATAAAAGACCCATCCACTGCTGACGAGGTTAGCTGACGGACTCGGGTAAGATGGTACCCTACACTCGTGATTCCAAGTGACTCGCCCCTGGTGAAACTGGTTCCCCCGCTTTCCGGAAAATGTATGCCGGAAACTAAGCGTGTGTCCATGATAAAGGGAAGTTCAGGAAAAGTCAAACCCCTTTAACCGCTTTTTTTGGAAATTCAGACGCAGAAATGCCATTCTTCCAGGGTGTATGACAAGCTAGAAAAATGCCTCATTCAAGCCTGTCCACTTACCACATAGAAATTTTATTCCATGCTCATTTTCCGCAATATAGCAGGCGTTTGACATGCCTCCCTTACTCATTCATGTGTTGGATAGTTTATGCCATGAATTAGACCAAAACAGTGGAAAGCTTCTACACTCCATCTGAACCAAAAAAAATTTTGATTATCCATTAAAAACCCATTATGACTCATTTACTTCTAGTTACGGGAGCGCTGGTGCCAGCATCATATATTAACCGCTTTATGAAGCAATGAATGCACACCAAAAACCCCGATAAGTGTCGGGATTTTTGGTCCATGGATTATACGGCTGTATATCCGCCATCCACCAGCAAGCTTGTGCCTGTAATGAAGGACGCATCTTCACTGGCAAGGAACAACACGGCTTTGGCTACTTCCTCCGGCTGTCCCAATCGGCCCATCGGATGAAGACCAACCAGGTGCTCGGTGATCGCTTCCGTTCTTCCCTTAATAAGCGGAGTATCGATATATCCCGGACACACGGCATTGACCCGGATCCCTTTTGGAGCATAATCCGCGCCCATCGACTGGGTTAACAGCTTAACGCCTCCCTTAGCGGAAGCATAGGCGGTAACACCCGCTTTTCCGACATGGCTATGGATCGAGCCGCAGTTTACGATCGCCCCTCCGGTTCCTTGGGATAGCATTTGTTGGATTACATATTTATCACACAGGAACACCCCTGTAAGATTAATATCAATCGTTTTTTGCCAGTTGTCCATCGACAACTGATCAGCAGGGGCATCATGAGCAATGCCTGCATTGGCGAACAATACATCGACACGGCCAAAATGCTCAACCGTCTGCTTCACCATATTCGCAACTTCCTGTTCTTGGGTTACATCCGTCTTAACGAACAGCGTTTCAAAGCCTGATCCTCTTAATTCATCGGAAACGGCCTGTCCCCGGTCCGAATAATCCGCAATAACAACCTTGGCTCCCTCTTCTACAAAAAGCCTTACTGCTGCTTCGCCGATCCCGCTGGCGCCTCCCGTCACAATGACAACCTTGGATTCAAATTTCATTTGTCGACCACTCCTATATTAGGAATTTATCATATCGCTTCCACATTCATGTAGAATTAACATATTCCAGGCATGATATTCCACAAGCCCCGTTTCTTTCATGAACAACATAACTATCGAATAACGGCATATGGACGCTCACAACTTGATATTCTTCCTAACCTTTATCCAGCCCGTCCAAGTGTTATACAGGCCGCTCGATCGTAAACATCTCTCCCAGTGAAGCATAGATATTACCAGCCATACGGCTCACAGGCTTTAACTTGGCAGCGTCAATCCGGCCTTGCTCGTAAAGCTCCTCCGCAACATGGAAGCGGACTACGCGGGCAATCAGCAGATCGGCACCAGGCAGCTGATCCGCTCCATTCAACGTGACGACCTGCTCCAGCACGCATTCCATGCGAATCTTGCTCTCCAGAACGCCGGGAACTTTAACGACCTCGCTAACGACCGGGGTTAAATGGGCTCGGTCAAGTTCACTCTCATGCGGGGGCAGGTTCGCCGCCGTTTCGTTCACGGCTTCAACGTTGTCTTCGTCCACGATGTGGATGACAAGCTCGCCGCTTTGCATGGCATTTCTCGCTGTATCCTTAGCCGTACCGTTCTTCCGCTGAACGGAAACGGACAGCAAGGGCGGATTGCTGGACAGAATGGAGAAATAACTGAACGGTGCCGCATTCAGCACACTGTCCTCCGATAATGTCGTGACAAAAGCGATCGGCCGCGGAACAACGCTCCCGATCAGCAGCTTGTAGGTGTCCCGTTCGCTTTGGGTATTCGGGTCAATGGATATCACTTCAGTTGCCCCTCTCTTGTATTTTGACTTGTATAGGCTCCAGACCTTCCTCAATACGGGCTCGCTCCGGTTCATACCAGGCAGGAAGTTTCAATTGTTCCCCCAGTGAGTCCAGATCTTCATCCACCGTAAACCCGGGCGGATCAGTTGCGATCTCAAACAAGATCCCCCCTCGTTCCCTGAAATATAACGATCTGAAATAGTTGCGGTTCTTAATATCCGTTGGCAAAAAGCCATGTTGTTTCACCCACTCTTGCCATGTAACATGCTCACCATCATCTTGGGCCCGCCATGCGATATGATGGGTTGTTCCGGCACCTCCGGCGCCCCACGGGATATCCCGCATCGGTAAATCAATCACGTTGCCGAAGGGCCCTGCTGACTGAAACCGCGCATAGTTAACGTCCTCTCCCATGAAGGTCAGTCCCATTACCTGCTCCAGCGCTATCTTCGTTTCCTTCCACTTGCTGCTGAACAGGACCGCACCGCCAAACCCCTTAATCGCTGTGTCTGGCGTTACATCGTCCACAGACCAACTGCTCTTCGGTCCGTCTTCCCGCTCGACCAGCTCCAGAGAAAGTCCATCGGAATCGGAGAACTGAAGATAATGTTCGTTAAACCGAAAAGCTTTCATGACAGGAACGCCGAAGCTCCGTAAACGCTGTTCCCAATAAGGCAAAGCACCCGCAGGGACAACAAAGGTTGTATACCCAACCTGCCCTCCTCCACGTCTCCCTCTTCGCGAAGCAGGAGACGGAAAGAAGGTGATAATAGTCCCCGGGTGTCCCTCTTCATCCCCGAAATACAAATGGTACACCTCAGGCGCATCGAAATTCACCGTCTTCTTCACCAATCTGAGCCCCAGCACACCCGTATAAAAATCAACGTTCTTCTGCGGGTCCTGTGCATAAGCGGTAATATGATGAATGCCTGCCGTTTGTAATGCCATATTCATCGCCTCCTCATTGTTTCCGTGTCCAACCCGATGTTTCCATACATGATTTCTGGTTCGTATAATTAAAATATACAATCTTTAAATTTAATATCTTTAATTAAAGATTATATATTTTTCCTCTCATTGTCAAGCACCCCTTCAAACCTCGGGCATACAAAAAGCCGCCAAGAACGCTTCCACGCTCTTAGGCGGCTTCAGTATGCAGCTGCGACCGCATGCCTATCACCCGTCTATGCTTTTTGCCATTTTTCCTTAAAGAATAGCTGATAAACTCTTGTTACCACTATCTTAATGATCATGTAGACTGGTACCACCAGAAGGACTCCGATAATTCCGCCGAGATCCTGTCCCACCAAAACAAGGATAATGATCGTAATGGGATGGATAGCCAGCTGTTTGCCAAAGATATATGGTCCAATCAGGTTATCCTGAATCTGCTGAGCTGCCAGAATGACAACAAGCGACCAGATCGCCGTACCGGGGGACTGGATGAATCCTATGATAACGATCGGGATAGAGGATAGGATGGCTCCGATAAATGGAATAAAATTCGCAATAACCGCCACGGCCGTCAGCAGCAATGCATAAGGCAGACCAATAATCATGAAGCCAATATACATCAAGACACCCAGCGCCAGATTGACGAGCACTCGTCCAACGATGAACCCTTTGAGGGCATTGTTGATTTCATCCAGTACCGAAGCTCCCACTTCCTTGAAGCGGTTAGGCATAAAGCTTACAACCATCTTCCCGAACTTCCCGCCTTCCTTCAGCATGTAATACAGCAGGATCGGGAACGTAAATAGGACGATGGCAAAGTTCGATACGAACGAGAACAGGTTCATAATATAATTTGTCAGGAACGTGAAGCCTTGATTCAAATAATCGGTTAATTGGGTAAGTGGATTAGAATCCTCCGGAAATATCTCCTTAAAGAGCCCGTTATTTTCCCACTCCTGCAGTTGTTCACCTAAGGCAGCAAATAATGCAGGCGCATTCTCCACAAGAGCAATGATCTGATCACGCAGGGATGGCCATACTCCGATAATGAATCCCGTGAGTAAACCCGCAAAAACGACATAGATCAGCAAGATGGCCAGCGAGCGGTTTAGCTTGCGCTTTTCGAGAAGATCAACCAGCGGTCTGAGCAGGTAATAGAAGAATCCTGACAGCATCAACGGCACGAGGATAATAGTGAAGAACGAAAGTACAGGTCTAAATATAAAATCCACCAGTGATCCCAAATAAATAATAATGAGGACCAGAATCACGGCGAGACACAATTTGAAAAACTTATTCATTTTCAGCAAAAAGCATGCCCCTTCTCCTATTTTTTCACCATCGTATCATGACAAAGTGTGCATATACAAATCGCTTGCGTCTGCACTGATATAGGATGTCGGATCGTAGCGCCATCGCTTATATAACCATTCCGTTCACTTCATCCTGCGGATATATACTTCTCCTAACGCCTCACGTATAATATGAAGGATTGCAAGGGCAAGGATATAGTTTAGGAGGATATTATAAACATGCATGTTACATCCATCACTCTTGGTCTGATCATCGTACTGAATATCGTGTTCTCCATGTTCGTGGTTTTTAGGGAACGGCGGGATGCCGGCTCCACCTGGGCATGGCTGTTGGTGCTGTCCTTCATCCCGATTCTGGGCTTTGCGCTGTACCTGTTGTTCGCCCAAAATTTAAGAAGAATCCGTCTCTTTCATTGGGATGATCTGCAGAAAACCGGCATCGAGAAGGTATTGCTGTCTCAAATGGAAGGGATGACTAACGGGGAATACCCGTTCAGCAATCAAGCCGCGGCGGATAGCAGCGATCTGATCCATATGCATATCAATGAGAATCAGGCGATCCTTACGGACGACAACCACGTTGAAATTTTCACGGATGGACGCAAGAAATTTGAACGGTTGTTTCAGGATATTGAGGAAGCCAAAGTCTACATACATATTCAATACTACATCATCCGTCGCGACGAACTGGGCAAGAAGCTGATGTCCCTGTTGACCAAAAAAGCAAAAGAAGGCGTGAAGGTCCGGGTTCTGTACGACGAGCTGGGCTCGCGTCAATTAACCAAGGGCTTCTTCAAAGCATTTCGCGAAGCTGGCGGAGAAGCCGAGGCCTTCTTCCCGTCCAAGCTCCGCTTCATTAATCTGCGCTTGAATTACCGTAATCACCGGAAGCTGGCTATCATTGACGGCGACATCGGGTATGTCGGCGGTTTTAACGTTGGGGATGAGTACCTGGGTCTGAATTCCAGGTTCGGATATTGGCGGGACACCCATCTGCGCATTCAAGGTGAAGCTGTTTATGCGATGCAGGTTCGCTTTATTCTCGACTGGAATCAGGCTTCGCACCATAACGATATTTCTTATGAATCGAATCTGTTTCCCAAGATCGATTCGCCTGGCAATGTCGGGATTCAGATTGTGACCAGCGGTCCGGATTCCAGGTATGAACACATCAAGAACGGTTATATCAAAATGATTTCGTCCGCCAAGAAATCGATTCATATTCAGACGCCCTATTTTATCCCCGATGCCAGCCTCCTGGATGCGCTCCGCATTGCGGCGCTGTCCGGCGTCGAGGTTAACCTGATGATTCCCGATAAACCGGACCATCCCTTTGTCTATTGGGCAACCTTATCCTATATCGGGGAAATGCTAAGAACCGGGGCCAACGTGTATCTCTACAATAATGGCTTCATTCATGCCAAGACCATCATCATTGACGAGAAGATTTCTTCCGTCGGCACGGCGAATATCGATGTTCGAAGCTTCAAGCTGAATTTTGAAGTGAATGCGTTCCTGTACGATGAGGATTTATCAAAACAATTGACTCACATCTTTCATCAGGATTTGCAGGTATCCAGCCAGCTTACGATGAAGCAGTATCTGGAGCGATCAAGGTGGATCAAGTTTAAGGAATCCATCTCACGCTTACTGTCGCCTATTCTGTAAAACAAACCTTTAGCGCTGCCGCAACATTTAGCAATCCAGAAGAAATGCGGGAGACTCAGGCCGTCTATACTAAAGCCAAGGAAAACGAATCCATCATTTTAAAACTGGGAAGGATGTTGAACGTGGCTAAACTGACACCGTATATTTTCTCTGAGGATGCAAAAGCGCAGGCTGAGTTTTATACCCAAGCATTAGGCGGGGAGATCTTGTCCGTGCAAACCCATGGCGAAATTCCTGGAACCAAGGAAGAGCTTAAAGACAAGGTCATGCATCTTAGTCTGGTAGCAGGAGGAATTCCAATCTTTATGTCGGACTCCATATTCCAAACCCTGGAGCGCGGGAACGGAATTCATCTGAGCCTGTCGTTTGAAAGCGATGCTGAAGCACATGAAGCTTTTGACCGCTTGGCCGAGGGCGGTAAGGTGCTTGATCCGCTGAAGACTCAATTCTGGGGAGCGCTGTTCGGGTTGCTGGAAGACAAGTTCGGCGTATTGTGGCAGGTAACGACCGAAGTCCAAGTCAATTAATGGTAGAAGGCCCTTCAAGTTTCACTTGGAGGGCTTTTTTTGCGTGATTTATTTGGAGCTCCAACGTTCCACGACTTCCCCTGCGGCCAATCGACTTGTGTCCAAAAAGACCTCAGTCCTTATTTTCCAACTGATCACTTACCTCGTATAGACGCAGCGATAATTCATCACCTTCGGCATGACCTAATATAGCGCCGTAACGACTGCGCAAATTCATCCAGCACTCGTGAATCACTTTCTCCAAAGCCTTCCCTTTATCGGTTGTATAGATCAGTGACATCCTTCCTTCCACCCGATTATAAACCAGCCCTTTAACGGCCAGCTTCTCAACCAGTCGGGTTACGGTAGAAGGCTGAAGATGAAGAATTTCGCCTAATTCTTTCTGCGAGATCCCTTCCTTCTCATATACAGCCATAAGCAAATAAGCATATGTGGGTGACAATCCGCTTGCGGCAAACTCGTCTTCGGCCATCTTGGTAATGACCCGGCTAAGACGATTGGCAGTGAAGTAAAGGCATTCCTTGATATACGTGTTTAACATAACGGCTACCTCTTTCGCTGAGTTCATCCTGTTGAATCACCATTTATTGTTTGCACATACAAATATAATGGATTTCCAAATAAAAGTAAAGCGGCAGATTTCCCCCCATAACCCCCGGAGACTCTGCCGCTTCATTTTATTGGGTGTATGCTTCTTCATGTTGAAGATCCTGCATCTGCTTACTTCAATGCTTCTATTCGACCTGGCTCTGATCCATGTACATGACTTCCCACAGGTGGCCATCCGGATCCTGGAAGCTCCAACCATACATAAAGCCATGATCCACAGGATCATTGGAAGGAGACCCTCCTGCGGAAAGCGCGGCATTGACGATTTCGTCCACCTGCTCCCGGCTTTCAGCGGATAATGCCAGAATTACTTCCGTTGTATTTGTGGCATTCGACAGATCTTTCTTGGTGAACGTCTTGAAATAATCCTCGGTGAGCAGCATGGCAAAGATGTTATCGCCGATGACCAGGCAAGCCGCGTTTTTGTCCGTAAATTGGGCGTTAAATTCAAAGCCGATTTTTGAGAAAAAGTCCTTCGTTCTCTCCAAGTCCTTAACAGGTAAGTTCACAAAAATATTGTCGCTTTTCAAAGCCATTTCGAATCACCTCGTCGATTTGATAGATTCATCTTAGCATGAGCAGCAGCGCGGCATTTCTCTTCAATTGCTATGTTCAACCCAAGCCTCGGGAATTCAGCTTGCGAAGCATATTCAACCTCTCGATCCCGTCCATTCAGATTCAGTTGCTAAAAAACACAGCAGCGATTCAGCCGGCTATAGCATATAACCCCTAATTGAATAAAGGATGCCTCCAGGCAGTGTAAAAACTCGCCTGTAAGACATCCCATTGTATTACGAATCCATGTTTAGTTAGACAAACCCACTGCCCGCAGCAATCTCATGACGGTTACCACCGTCTGAGCTTTGGTTACATGAGATTGTGGATCCAGCTTGGAGGCGGATACGCCTTGCATAATCTTCTGCTCCACTACGAAGGCGACGGACGACTTCGCATAAGACGAAACCTTGGCGTGGTCTTTAAATTTGTTTAACAATCCTTGGTTGGCTTCGTTCTTATTGCCGGCATAATTCAGCACATTACTCAGCATGACGGCCAATTCCTCACGCGTAATCAAGCTGTTTGGATCAAAGATATCACCTGAGCGTCCCTTCACTAACCCTGCCGCTTTCGCAGCTGCAATCTCTCTAGCATACTGGGATTTCGGATCTACATCCTTAAAGTTGGCATAACTGTCGTCAGGCAAAATACCCAGCGCTTTCACCACAATGGATATAATCTCGGCACGGGTAATTTGTTTATTACCGCCGAAAGATCCGTTACTTTCTCCAGATACGATCAGCTTGGCAGCAGCCTGCGCCACGTCTTCTCGTGCCCAAGAAGGGATCGCGTCACTAAACCGGATATCTTGCTGAACCAGAGTATAAATCCCGCTGCCGGTTTTCTTGATTTCAACAGTTACCGTACCATCCGCGTTAACTTTAAACAAGGTCGGAACGGATCGAAGCTCCTGGGTACCTGGTATATAAACCACTCCGGTAGCACGTTTTACATTTATCTTTTTCGCATCGACGGTCATAAATTCGCTGACATGGGTTTTGCCGAAGTGCTTCAGTTCGGTCGTTGTCTTATCCGCGTTTATTTGCTCAAGCTTGAACAACAGCGGAGTAGCTAGTACTTCTCTTCCCTTAATCAGTTTCTCCACATTTGCTGCATCGGCAGCCCCTGGAGAAACAATCGAGACTTTTACAGGACCGGGAACCGTAATCAGCGAAGCCGGAATCCGGTATTCTGTCCCGTTCACGATAATGGAGAGACTGGCCTTGGCTCCTTTTTTCGCAACGGCTGCGATGATTTCTTGCGGAATCTCAACCTCAGCCTGCTTCGCACCTGCACCCGCATGGATCTGGAAGTTGGAGGAATCCGAAAGGTTAATGCTGTTAACAGCTGCAGCCGTTGGTATGGTCACCACAGCCTTATCGCCATGAAGCGTGACGTTTGCCCCTAGCTGATCTTTGGCTTTAGGCGGTTGTGGTGTCGAAGGCGTTGGTGAGCCAGAGCCTCCCGATCCTCCTGATCCGCCGGAACCGTCAGATCCACCAGAACCGCTACTTGAAGTCGTTACGCTAAGCAGATTCGAAGCGCTGGAGACGCGGTTAATCTCATCTCCCGTTCGATCTACCGCAAGTATATGAATCTTGTAATTAGTTAGAGCATTAAGGCCATGAATCGTATAACTATTCTCTGTAATTGAACCTGACAAAGCATTATTTACATATACTTCATATCCCGTAGCGCCTGCCACAGCATCCCATTTCACCTGAATGGAGCTTGCGCTGGCACTTACCCTTGAGAGATTCGCCGGAGCCGGGAGTGCTGAAGCATTGACTTTGCCGTCGATCGGCAAGTCGTAAATGAGCTCAGTCGTCAGAGTTTTGTTGCGGTCGCCGCTGATATCCCAGCTCATAACGCCTGCAATATCCAGCGACTTCACGATAGAAGCGGTGTACTTCATGGTGTTCTTATCGTTGTAGGTGATGAATACTTTATTTTGATCGTTGTACAGGTAAGGAACCTTGGCGGATTCATTCCAATATCTCTTATAGCCATTTTTGTTGATGTAGTTATTCTCGAGGTCGCTGAAGTCGAAAATGGCAGGCTCCCATGTTCCAAAACTAGATCCATCCTTATTGCATGCCTGATATTGACCAAGTGGACCACAACCATCCCAGCCCTTGCCGTAGTAAGGAACGCCCGCGATCAACTTATGTGTCGGCACCCCGCCATTCAAATGGCCTAACAAACCGCCAAGCACATGATTTCTTGGAGCGGATGATGTTGGAAGAGCTTTATCATAAAATAATGGTGCATTATGATGACCAAATGAATCAGATTTACCGCTGTAATCATAGGTCATAATATTGACAAAATCGAGATACTGCACAGAGTTAGTAAAGTCTGCGTTTACGGTAAAATTGTCTCCCTGCCCTGAAGCAATCGTCAGCAAATAATATTTCCCGTCCTCTGAACCGGCTGCATCCAACGCCTCGCGAACGGTTTTCATTAACAATGTGAAGTTTTCTTTATCCTCCGGTGCTCTGGAATTCGACTCTTCCCCGCCTTCGACCGGGTATTCCCAATCGATATCCAAACCATCAAACTTGTAGTCTCGGAGGAACTTCACAGCAGAGTTAGCAAACGTACGACGAGTTTCTTCCGTCATGGCTACATTAGAAAAATGATCAGACCAGGACCAGCCGCCTACTGAAACCATAAGCTTCAATTGAGGGTTCGATGCCTTGACGGATTCGAAAGCTGCGAAATTCTGAAAATCAAATGTCGGATCTCCAATCACAATTTCTCCGTCATGGACGTATCGATCCTGTGCAGGAATATTAGGATCTTCGCAGGCTCTCGGCCCGCTTCCGTATTTTTTCCAACATATATCGGCAAAGGCATAGTTAATGTGGGTGATCTGTGATACATCCAAGTCACCAGGATGAAAATTACGTCCTTCGGTACTAGCTGACCAAGAAGTGTAGTACGTAATATTGTTATAATTGCTGCCAGGCACTACCGACACTGATTCGCTTTCTGGCGAAGTCCATAGGCTGTTATGGCCCACTACCTTATACGAATAGGTCTTTCCTTCTTCCAGTCCAGCAGCTACATACCGACTCCCGCTACTCGAACCAACCTTTACTCCATCCTGATAAATATCATAGCTTGTGGCCCCAGGCACCGGTGCCCAGCCCAGTGAAACCGTAGATCGTGTAGCCGTCACTACCTGTAACCCTTGAGGTTGAGCCAGTTCCCCCCACTTAAGGGTAACGGCATTACTATTGGCGGATGCTTCCAAAGCTCCATTTACGCTTCTCTGCGCGCCTACTTTAAAAGTATAAGTCTCTCCTGCTTCCAGAGGTCCATAAGTAGCGGTAGTAACGGAGTTTTCCCAAGTGCCACCTTTCCAGGCTCCATTAATATAAATGTCATAAGCTTCGGCTCCGGGACTCGAACCCCAACTCAGCGTAACCGTATCTTCCGTCACATCGTCAATTTTAAGATGGCTTGGAGGAGTTAACGGTGCATCTTTATATTCAGCTTCGTCTTTGGATGTGGTGAATTCCAATACATTACTTTTATGTTCTTTTTTCACGTCGCCGTCCCACGTAATATAGATCCTGTAGGTCGTTTCAGGTGTCAATCCGGTCACGGCACGGGTCCAATAATTGCCCCATGCCAGCCACTTGCCTGAATCCGCGTCCCACACCTGTATATTATTTTCACCTTCCACGGGTTTGAAATCCCATTTAAAAATCGCTATATTATGGGATACACTTTCAATTTCGAGATTCTGTGGAGCCAGCGGATCTTGGGCTTCATTGGACTGGGCTTTATACGTTGAGTTCGTTACTGTCGCGGGCTCTTGGCCGAAGTTAACTGTGGAAATGTCATTAGAAATGTCTGTAGGAGGAGCGCTTTCTGCTGCATAGGATGCAGGCGCATGAAGCAGTGGTGTAAAAATGAGAATAAGGGCCAAAAAACACATCACCCATTTCGGGTGCTTTTTCGTTATAAATGATGTCACCGTTTTCACCTCTGTTGATTAAATTTCGATTGCAAATGATACAGCATTTCAATGAATGTCTGTCCCTCGGTGTCATCGAGTGTTTCTTTGATGACTTGCCTAATTTCGCACATCGCTCAAATCCAACTTGTATTGAAAGCGGTTACTATTTTTTCCAGCTCAACTATGTAGAGTTCAGTCCCCCCTCTCTCTACTCATGATTGAATCACTTTCCGTACGCTCTACTACAGCCTCCTTTCTTGAATTCATTATTATTCAATAAATATTCATATATTTGTATCATGGAACCTACACCATCGATTGAGAAGGGATACATTTCCATAAACATGGGATAAATTCTTGTAATTTTATATTCTGTTAATAAATTCAACATGGATCGAATCTACCGGTGAAAGTAACACGCATAATGCCTTCAAATAAATATCTCTATTACGTTAGAATTAATAAATTCTGATATACTATTGTTAATTGAGGTACTGTGTTGTACGATGTATGTGCGGAAGGTAGGTGTGAAAGACGGAACGAATATGACGTATATATGGAAAACAACCAGTTAACAAGGGTATTTCGAGAAAAACAATTCATTTAGGGGGTTAACATACATGTGAAAAAAGAGGAACTTACTGCTTGTTAGGACAGAATCGCGTTGGTAAACCATACAATATTAATAGAGAAGAGGAATGCCTTATGAAAATACGTAATCAAATTACATTTGCAAGTCTGGCCCTTTTAATAACTGGAAGTGCCCTGCTATACACATCGCCAACCTCAATTGTAAAAGCAAAGCCCACTCAAAATGTATCTAGTTCGTTACAAACAAGCACTCAACGAGATCATAATTCCGTCAAGCAAGCCATGCGGGATACGTTGCAACTTGGATTCCCGGGGATACTTGCTAAAACTTTTGAGGGTGGAAAAACGTGGGGTTATGCGGCTGGGGTAGCGAATCTGAGCACCAAGAAACCAATGGAAACAGATTTTCGTTTTCGCATTGGCAGCGTGACGAAGACGTTCACCGCAACGGTTGTACTTCAATTAGCTGGAGAGAACCGCTTGAATCTAGACGACTCCATCGAAAAATGGTTGCCTGGTGTCATTCAAGGAAACGGATATAATGGTAAACAGATTACCATCCGGCAGATATTGAACCATACAAGTGGTATCGCTGAATACTCAAGGTCAAAAGACGTTGATTTTATGGATACAAAAAAATCGTATTCGGCTGAAGAGATAGTGAAGATGGGGATTTCTCTGCCCCCAGACTTTGCCCCAGGAAAGGGCTGGTCTTATTCAAACACAGGATACGTATTACTGGGTATTCTTATTGAAAAAGTAACCGGAAACAGCTACGCGGAAGAGATTGAAAATCGGATTATTGAACCGCTTGAATTGTCAGATACATTCCTACCTGGCAATTCAAGCGTTATTCCAGGCACCAAGCATGCTCGGGGATATTCCCAACCAGACGAAGCAAGTGAGATAAAAGACGTTACTTATTATAACCCAAGTGCAGGTAGCTCGGCTGGAGATATGATTTCTACTGCTGATGACTTAAATAAATTCTTCTCTTCCTTACTCGGTGGCAAATTACTGAAGGAACAGCAACTAAAACAAATGCTTACTACAGTTCCTACAGGAAGAGCAGGAATGGATGGATATGGTCTTGGAATCTTTGAATTTAAGCTTCCAAACGATGTCTCGATGTGGGGACACACAGGTGGCATTCTAGGGTTTTCTACGATTGCTGGAGGTACACTTGGAGGCAAGCATACGTTGGTCGTCAGTTTGAACAGCTTGGGTAGAGATAACAGTCCTAATCCTTTTAAAAATATTTTACTTGCTGAATTTAGCAAGTAAGCAAAAAGGAAAAACGTAGCAAGCGCTTCCCTCTATTACGTTGAATAAAAATAACTGATGTACTATTGATATTTGATGTACTGTGTTGTACGATGTATTCGCAGGAGGTAAAATATCATGAATATCGAAGATTGGAAATCACAAATTAAGCGAGGAACACTCGAATTTTGTATTCTATTGCTAATAAAGCAGCGACCCTATTATGGGTATGAAATCATAAGTAAGTTAGAGCAGTATCCTATTGTTGCTGCAAAAGAAAATACAATTTATCCCCTGCTTAGAAGATTATTGAAAGAAGAATATGTATCTTCATCTTGGCAAGAAAGTACAGAGGGTTTGCCACCGAGAAAATATTATTCCATTACAGAAAAAGGAAACGAGTACTTAAACGCTATGTCCTTAGAATGGGATAATTTATTAATTGCTATAGCAGAAATTAAAGGAGTGTGAAATTTTGGATAACATTACGAATGACTATCTTGAAAAAATTGAAAAGTATTTGAAATCTATGTCCGATTCCGAGCGTATGGACATTGTAAAAGAAATCAAAAGTGTAATGCTTGAATTGCAAAATAATGGTGTATCTTCTGAGCAAATCATCGAGCGGTTAGGAAACCCAAAAGAATTAGCGAAAGCATACTTAGGTGAAGCCATTTCAAAGAACAATAAATTTAGTTGGCGTAAATTCGGCGCTGTATTTGCATTTTGTAGCAGCTTTGCAGGCGTCAGCGGTATGTTTCTTCTGCCTCTTCTCAGTACTCTTTCCATTGCTTTAATGATTAGTGGAGTTATTACACCAATAGGCGGAATTATTAAATTTGTTGGGTATCTTATGGGATATGATATTGCCGGAATAACAATCGAAATGGGAGCATATACACCAAGCCCAATGCTGTTCTTACCCATTTCTATTGTGATTGGTGTGTTGATGTTTTGGCTCGGGAAAGTATTATGGAAACTTACAATTAAATACATACACGCCATTAGTCAGAATAAGAAAACATTGTATTAATAAAAAAGAACGGGACCCGGCGGTCATTCATAGACCAACCGCACCCCGTGTTTACTATGATGGAAAAAGAGCCCTTCAAGAGCTCTTTTTCTTTTATTTATGCAATGATATCAAACCGATTCATCGAATCGAACTTAAATGCTCATGCCTTAATTTCCATAAGCCATCGGCATCGCAAACGAACACATTCGTTGCTCTCCCGCTTCCGGCCGTAAATGTCCCCTGATGATAACCCTCAAAGTGGTAGGTATAAATACATACCGCCGAATAAGCATCACTCGCTATCCACTCTATATCCTCCGCCCGGTATACCTCATCCTGAATAACATGCCAAGCGTGTTCGAAATATGCTCGAATCTCATTCAGCGTATGACAGCTCCGGTCCGAAAACCAATAGACCGCTTCTTCGTCGAGCAGCCGGGCTACATTGTCAAAATCATGCGTATTCGTAGCCGCTATGTATGCCTCAAGTGCCTTTTGATATGACATCGTTCCGCCCCTTCCACCCCTCAACTAGGCATATGTTCAATGACGATCTTTCCTGGTTAACTTTCATATATCTTTGTTTATGTTAATTGTCCTTAACACTTTGTTTGAAAATTTGCCTTTCCTTCCAAGACTGCATTCAAGAATTTCTTTGACTTTTTCAATCGCTTCTGGATCTCTTCAATTTCTTTGATTTTTTGTTCAACCATTTTTGTCTTTGCCTCGTATGATAAATTAAGTTGTTGATTTACTAGCAAACTTAATTCTTCTATAGAAAAGTCTACGGATAAAAGTGCCTTCACATCATCTAGAAACTCAACAACCTCTTCAGAATAAACACGATAATTATTAACATCTCTTTTAATATAACTGTCTGGAATTAGGTTTTTACGTTCATAGAATCTTAATGTTGATATGGGCAGACCCGTTAATTTTGAAACATCGTTTATTTTCATAATAGGACCTCTTAATTTCTTGCTATAAACCTAGGTTCATAGTTCATAATACGAAATATGATAACGAACGACATACACAATGTCAAAAAAATCTAATGTTATCAAGAGGAGAGGTTGTATGTTTAACCATATTCAAAACAATGATTTCGCCAATATCGTTATGGGCCGACGTTCTGTCCGTAATTATGATGAGAATTTTAAAATATCGAAGGAAGAGATAAGCGAAATGATTTCGGAAGCCAGTCTGGCTCCATCCTCTGCAAATATGCAGCCTTGGCGTGTAATTGTGGTCGATACTCCAGAAGGAAAAGAAAAGCTAAGACCTCTTGTGCGTTTCAATACATTACAAAATGATACTTCATCAGCCATGTTATTAATTTTTGGTGACACCCAAAGCTATTTATATGCTGAAGAAATTTACAATACAGCCGTGGAACAAGGAAAAATGCCAGCTGAAGTACGAGATCGTCAACTCGAAACCATTCTATCCATGTTTCCGACCCTATCAAGAGAAATGAAAGTTGAAATTGCAAAAGTCGATAGCAGCCTCTTTGCCATGCAGTTCATGTTAGTAGCTCGTGCACATGGGTACGATACGAATCCAATGGCAGGGTTTGAAGTTGATCAGTTAGCAAAAGCATTTGATTTAGATGAAGAACGCTATGTTCCAGTCATGATGATTTCAATAGGAAAAGCCAAGGAGGATGGGCATGAGTCTGTTCGATTAGGTTCTGACAAGATTACATTTTGGAGGTAACCATTCTTTCTTCAAAATAACATTAGGCTCAAACTGCAGGTTTATATAGAAGCTTACTGTTTAATGGATCAATAATCGAAAACTCTAAAGCTTGTTAAACTTATGAAAAACTCAATCAAAAAAAGGCAGCCGGTCATAGTGATCGGCTGCCTTGGTTTCAGTAATGCTCGCGTAGGCTACTATTCCGAGGGAGATTTCTTCGAACTCATTCCGTCATGGCTGAACTCAAGAGCCGTGTTAACATCGGCGGTCCTTATTCGTAATATCCTTGCACAGCAGGAAGGCGCTTGTATTCCTCACGCTCTTCTACCGTACCGATGATGTCTTCAACCAGCCGGGTCATTCGTTTACCGTCTTCGCTCTTATCACACTCGCTCCACGCATAGTGGTAACTCTCATTCGCTACCTTTACCGTAAGGTCAAAGCTTTCATGTGGCTTTTTATTGCATGCGGTTGTCAAGGTTTTGTTCTCTTGATAATCGGCGAGCACCAACGTCTTATAGATGCTCTGACGTTCCTTATCGGTGAGTTCGAAATCACGGAGCACCGCAGTCTCTCCATTCTGAAGTTCCTTTACTACGGTTCGTTCCTTTGTATTGAT
This sequence comes from Paenibacillus sp. ISL-20, assembly GCF_018613005.1. NCBI lineage: Bacteria > Bacillati > Bacillota > Bacilli > Caryophanales > Paenibacillaceae > Paenibacillus > Paenibacillus sp. ISL-20. The sequence goes on along the minus strand of NZ_JAGGRD010000038.1, from coordinate 21,738 downwards.
CTCGTTCTTCTGATTAACGCCGAACCTCAGTTCCAGGTCGAACGTTACCTTCGGCCTAAGCTCATACTCCATTCGCAGAATCACGTCCTGCGTCTCATCAATGATCGGAGCTACCGCTTCCTTCTCGAAGCAGCCTACCACGAACCAAATCGCTATAAGTGCTGCAGCAACCAGGCCTTTTCTCATCCTTCTAGTCCCTCCTAATAGAAATACGCAGGAGACAGCATAACTATTAGACGGTTGTTAATGCCATTTTGTTCCACCCACTGCATGTACAAACAAGCAAATTAATATTTCATTCCATGAATTATATTTTGTTTTTATAAATGATTTTGTCCACATCGTGTCTAACGGTTTTATGACCTTGTTTAATTCCTTTCCCAATGGCTATCAGCATCACATCTTCATACCTGTCAGAAATCTGTAAGGCCGACTTTAATTGTTCGGAATCATACCCGGACATGGTAATCGTATGAAGACCCGCCTCGTTCGCCAGTAAAACTAACGACATAGACGCCAGGCTTGCGTCTCTTACTAATTCGAGCTTTAAATCTTCTTTGGATTTATTTAGATAATACTGGATGGCCGCGTTGGCTAAATAGTCTCTTAATGATGCGTCAAAATAACCCTTTTGGAATCCATCTTCATGGATATTGATAATATTTTCTTTTTCAAATGCTTGATAATCGCCTAGTACAACGATTAGTACGGATGCTTCTATTACCTGTTGCTGATGAAAGGCGATGGGGAGTAACATGTTCTTTAAATCCGGTTCGTCTATAACCAGGTACCGTGTTGCTTGAATATTGTTTCCGTTGGGCGATTTACTGGCTCCTTCAATCAAAGCCGCCAACGTTTCCGATTCCACTTTATAATGGGGATCATAATGCCTGACGGAACGTCTTTGCTCTAATATCTCTCTCACACTCATTTGTGCTCACTCCAAATGTTTTATTTACTCCATATTCCGATTATAATGGACCGTAAAGTGGCAGAAAATAACGCACAATAAAGTGGGTTAGCCACCTTTATGTGCCTAATCAGGAGGAATACATAATGAACAGTCTCAATACGGGAATCAATATTTTTATGAATACGGTAGGAGGAAAGTGGAAATGCTTAATCCTCTTTTTCCTGAGTCAAAAACCAAGGAGAACAAAGGAGTTCTATCAGCTCATGCCGACCATAACGCAGAAAGTCTTAACCGATCAATTAAAGCAGCTGGAAAAAGATGAGCTTGTCCGAAGAGAAGTATTTAAAGAAGTACCGCCTAAGGTAGAATACAGTTTAACTGAGCTGGGCCAATCCTTCGTCCCTGTATTAAATACAATGTGTGAATGGGGCAACACCTATGCAGACGCACAACACCTCGAAAGAGAAGAACAAATCTGTAGCCAGCATAAATAGGTGGTGCATAAGAGGCGCGAAAAAAAAACGAGCAGACGAATGATCGTCTGCTCGTTATCTATTTTGTTAAACTCCTTCATCCGTCTCATTCTCCGGAGCCTGCTCTTGCTCTTCCGAAAGCACGCTTTCGTCGGACAGCTCATAGGAGACGCCATCTACAACAACCTTCTCGACAAGGGATACGTCAAGCGGTTGATCCAACTTCACGACGACCCGACTCGTGTAAGTCTGGTTTTCCTGAGTGTCACCAGCACCTTCAGATGACGGAACGTCTTCGTCCTTGACTGTATCAGACGAGCCTTCCCCTTCTGTTGTCCCGGTATTCGGCTCCGCTTGATTCCCGGTTGAGTCAGGCTCTGTCCCTGACGGGTCGGTATCCGCTTCGCCCGTTGTGTCATCAGCGCACACCCACGATAATTCAGGGCTAGCTACCTCAACCAGTGTGCTTGCATCCTTGCCTACAACCTGTAGCTTGTCCACACTGAAATCCTGGCAAGCCGCCGGCTGTTTAAAATGGAAAGTCAGTTCGGTCTTGCCCTCCTGCTCGCCTTCCTCCACCACCGTCGCCGTCAATAACGGCTTTTCAGGGACGATATCAGAAGAAGCCGGAGGTGCGGTAACCGGGGGCGTAATGACCGGATTCGGATCAGCATTACCGTCCGCAGGTCCTTTGCCGTTTTGGATCATCATGAAGGCAGCACCAGCAATAACGATTACCACAAGCAAGGAAGAAGTGATTTTTACGAACCGCGAATGCTGTCGAAACCATCGCACTAACGGCGAAGCCAATTCGGCCCTGACCTTCATATAAACCGGTTTGAGGATGGGCGCAGGCGAATTGAAATACGTTTTCACATAATCCTTATTCTTGAAGGCTTCACGGTCATAGGTTTTGAAATAATGAACGATAGCGGCGGCATAAGCCGGAACAAGTCCCCGCGGTCTAACGAATACCGGCTGCTCGGCAGACCACTTAATATACTGGTATACCACTTCTGGACTCTGACCGTATCTGTGCAAATAATCAAGCAAGCCCCGGTAGTCTACGGCACTGGAACGAATCTCCGTGCAGAAGGCCAAGGTAATGCTATCAAATCTGGATGGCACCACATGGTTCTGCAACCACTTTCGCATGATTTGTTGGGTTCGTTCCCGCTCCTCGGCTGACAGATCTGCCAGCACCTCCGCTTGAACCTCTTCACGGCTGGACCACTGGTAAAGGGCGAGCATGACTTCGGCCTTGGACCGAATCCGGGAGTCAAAACGCTCTACCCAACCCTTGAACTCCTTCGGCATTTGCAGAAACCCGATATCCAGCAGCTGTTTCTGGCTTAATTGCTCGGGTTCCAACTCACGCAAAAGAAAGAGATTTGCCGCATAAATCAACCGGTCTGCAAATGCAGTGCCGCCTTGGTAACGCCCCATTCCCTTCTGAGGATGGTGCTCCAGCGAATCCAATTGATCCAGCACGGCGTTGACTGCTCTCACCGGATCCGGATCATGCTTAAGCTTATCGACAAGCTGGGCTTCCGCTAACCTGATATAATTCTCCTGCTCCAGCAGGAGAGGGTGATTCCGAACCCACAAGCCGATCAGATCTACCAAATCCGTAGGCGACGCCGCTTGCTGCATGCGCGTTTTCATGTACGGATCGAACATCAACGCCGGCAGACCCGGACTGGTCAACACCCTGGCATAGAAGGCTCGGCTTAAGGCCGGGCTGCCCTCCAGCAAGTCGTAAATCGCCTCGGTCACATCCTGACGCTGCTTGGATAAGGCATTATTTAATGAGCGGATAAAATATTCCACAATCAGATCCTGATGCTGCCGGGGATTGATGCTGTGATAATCCTTAACGAATCCGGCAATCGCTGCATCCGGAACCTGTCCTCCTTTGACAAGCTCGAATTCCTGGGCAAACAGGGCGTGGAACAGCTGATCCAGCCGTCCCTTAGAATCCAGGGCGCCTGCCGGCTTCAAATAAAGCAGCAAAGCACGCAGCACAGCATGTTTATGCTCATGGTACAAGCCCTCTTGGCCTTCTTCAATCTGGAACAGCACACATAAATCGTCGTAGCTATCCAGCAAGATCCCAAGACCCGGCTCCATATCCGCAAGCATCTGCTCGGCGAAGGCAAAAAAGCGCTCAGAGCGATCGGGGTCCAATAGCGTCTCCCATGCAAAATCAAGATAAGGCTGCTCGGACCATTTCAGATCGACATTGATGACCCTGCCGGCAGCGAGCTCAAACAAATAGTCCTTCTCAATGCTGCGGTCGCCTAGGCGCAGGCTGCCCTTCTCCACGAACATGAGGTGAAGTCCCTTCTTGCTCTGCGGCTCTTTGGCATAGGTTACGAACCCAAGCACCCGGCGCAGCGCATAGGGCAATCGGCCAAACAACACAAAGAGCAGCTGCTCCGCCTTCGCGGACAACTGTTCCACCGGGACATCCAGAACGATATATACCTTTTTCTTCCCAGCAGCCGCGGATATGCATGCATAGAGCAGCTGCTTGAATATCTTCTCGTCGATCCCAAGCTCCTGCAAAAAGGCTGGCGTCTCCTTGGATGAGATGGCGGCTTGAGAGTCCGCCTGAACCGGAATGGCAGGAAGCTGCGGAAGATCTACGCCTTCTTCGATATCGTAATGATCGGCAAACGAGGCCTGGAGCCAAGTCTGATAAGCGGAATGCTCATCTTCAAGAAAACCATCAGGAATGACATAATGATGCGTAAAAAAGGCACTGCGAAGTCCCGTAAAGTCCGCAGGCTGGAACACGCTTCGCCCCAGCACCGTTTCCCCTGTTTCCGTATGGAACAGATGAAGGGCGGCCGGATAAGCCGCAGCTTCCCTCTCGCTGCGTGCTGTCAGCTCGGCAGGAGCTTCGTATTGGCAAAAGGGATGCAGCACCTTTTTGATAAAGGAAGCCTCCAATCCGGACGAACGAGCCACCGTATCAAAGCCTTCGGCTGAACGGAATATGCCCCGGCGCTCCCGCGTGTACATTTGCTGCTGTATGGTTCGGGATGGGAAATCCGGCACTAGTCTTCCCTCCCCTGAATATACTTCAGCTTGTACAGAAGCCAGATGAACGGCTCATCGACCCGAATCGGACTGACGACGCTTTGCAGCTTCTGATCGACAGGGTTGCTGCCTAGAGCCGACACGGCAAAATACGCTGTATTGGAAAAGTATACATCCATCGTTCCCTTGAACGGACGGTCGACCTTCTCGATAAAACGACGGATCTCGCCGTCAATATTTTCAAATTCGGTCAAATTCATAAACTTGCGGTGTACCACATTGTTAAAAATGTTGCTGTTCAGCTTCACGTATTCGCCATCCTCATCCTTAAGCGCATGAAGCATGTCGCTCTTGGTTAAGACGACGGCTGTCGGAATATCCGTCTTACCCTTGTCCTCATAAGCGATGAAATCGCCGAACATCGTCAGCACGACATCCCGCGGCTCATCATACTGGGACACCCATTCACCGGGCTGGTCACCGAATTTCAGGCGAATTTTCTCCCGAATAGAGCGGATTTGGAGCGGATCCACCATAAACAAAATACCCGCGGAATTCTTGATATGCTGTCCGTGAAGTCCCAAGTAATCCTCGTCCACCATGCCCTCACCCGCTACGTCAAAAAATACGAGGGTTAAAGGCGGCTTGGACTCATCCTTGAACACGAATTGGAAAATGAAAGGCTCCTGCATCTTCTCCTTCTGCGTGGACGCCAGCAAATCTCCGCGCTCAAATAACGGCTCCTCATAGCCCGTACGGAACTTGCGGCTGATCTCGGCATTCAGCGGCATGCAGGCCGCATCGAAATGATCCGCCGTTGTATGCTGCAGCGTATGAATGAGCGAAGTCATATAGACCGACTTGCCCACTTGCGAAGCACCGATAATCGAGATAATGTTGCTCGGCACCTTTCCTGCGGTCACCGGAAGCTCATTATGGCATTTCGGGCATAACCGTCTGCGCGTCACGACACCGTAACGGTCATTCAATCCAACCAGCACGTGATCGGAATAAATGTGCTGCTCCTCCGGTATATCGCTCGGCCGGATAATCGCTTCAATATCATAAACGGAATCCAGCCCAAAGCGTTCACGGTACCGATTCAGCTCATCATCTTCCCCAAGCGCATAGTCCTCGTCATCCTCTCGGTCGTGGGCAGCCCTGAAGACAACCTCCTTCGGAGCAAACTTACTGAAACAGTAAGGGCACACAATATCATAGAACAGCGGCTTTGGCTCCGGCTCCGGTTTTTTCTTGAATATATCAAAAATGCCCATCCTTAGTACCTCCCTCTGAACCCTATGAATTACACACTGATGCGTTCATCGTGGTTACAGTGTGTTCTCTCTCTATCTATAAACGAGCTCATACCGTTGTCCATACTTCTTACCATCCGTAAAAAACAGGCGAATATAATCGTTCTTGCCTACCTCAATCGCAGGCAATTCGTTGCGTCCCGCTGCAAAATCCGTAACGAAAGGGTACAAGATGCCGTCTTCCTTGTTGACCGGATAAGCCCCCTGCTTCTTCACGTAGCATAAAACGTCCTTGGGTACCGGCACTTCCGCCGTCATCTGAATTTCAATCGTCTTATAAGGCTGCAGCCAGCGGCTCTTTTCACGAATGGAATATACCAGCATGGCTTTGCCCGTGCTGAACTGAATGCTGTTCGCTTCATCCGGCTGCCTGATTAAGGCCATCTCTCCGTCTTCGGAAGACATGGCGTACACCGTATACGTGATCTGACCAATTCCGTCCACCCGGTCCCGATACCCATTGTTCGCCTTGTACTCGTCTCGGGTATACAGGCGCAGGCTGCCAGGCTCTATAGCTCCAGCGGGCGGACCAAATCCATCATCCATCGCGCGGTGAATATATACCGCCTGAAGATCTGGCGGCCAGCTCCATCGGAGCGTACAGTAGCCCTCGTCTAATTGATAGCTTAATCCCTGAATGACCCATTCTCCGGGCTCCGCATTTTTAAAACGCATATCGAACGCCCCCTGCTTTAAAATCCTCGGCTTGTTGAATCATTCGGCCGTTGCCCCCGTCCCGTTCGGCCTGGCCGCAGCTCGTTACGAATGATCTTGCTGTTCTCCTTAACCGGAATCACCAACGTGAACAAGGCGATGATCCCTGCGAGGATGAAGCAGGCCAGCAGACGAACGAAGGCATCCCTGACTTCTCCCCCGGATAGGCCATATTCCAGAACAACGCCTGCGAGCACGCCGGATACCGCGCCGCCGATGCTGAAGCTGAGCGCGAGATGACGGTTATCAAACACAATGCCGAGGGCCAGGCCCGTGGCAGCGCCAATGAGCAGCATCGCAACGACTCTTACAATCTGATAATAAACGCTATCTTCCATAGCGCCCGTACGTTTCGTCAACAGCGAACGGTCCCCAACGTCATCATAGATTTTCTGGAAAACAAAAGACAAATCTGCCGCATTCTGCACGTCGTAATATTGCCCGCCCGTTTCGGCCGCAATCGTCTGAAGCAGTTGGGCACCGTCCGAGTTAACAAGGCTGAGGCCAATCGTATTTACTGCGATTTGCTGCTGCTTGTAATCCGCAAGCACACGATCATGGTCGGTTTCGCTAAACCCGTCCGACAACATAATGACCATGGCGCTTCGGCGGGCATCATGGCTCTCTTGGATATGCGTCATGGTATCCTCCAGCGCGAGACTAATGTCCGTGCCGCCATCATTCGTTTCCAAACTGTCGATCTCAGCGATGATCTCATCCTTGGCTTCCTGGTTCTTCACACGCGTAAAAGGCTGCAGCAACGTTGTCGCATGATCAAACACCATCACCGATACACGGTTATCCTCGTCCATGCGGTTGATCAGATTTTTGGCCGCCGTATATCGGTCCTGATTCGGGTCCGTGTCTTTCATGCTGCCCGAATTGTCAATGACCAGCACGATATCCTTCACCGGCTTGGCGCTCCCCGGGTTCAACTGGTACACCCACTCAAACAGCATGCCAAGCAAGAACAGTGCCACCAACGTGGATGGAATCAGCAGCTTCCATGATGTGCCTGTGTATCGCTGTCTCCATGAGCTCCCGTTCAAACGAGGGGAGATCAGTTCTGCGATTAAGCAGGCCAATCCGATGCACAAGGCCAAAATTCCGAAATAGATCCCTGTAACTACGATGACGGGAAGCCCTGTCCCCCATTGGCGGAGCAAAAATTCCCCAATGGTAAATCCGATTCCCCCACCGACTAGACTAAACAGCAGCAGGAGAGGGTTTATTTTTCGTTGCACAATACACGCCTACTCTCTGTATCAGAATTTAAGAACGCTAGCGCAGCTCAGGAAGTTGCGCCGGTTCCATTCCATGAAATTCATAACCGTTTGCCGTATAGGTCTCGTAGTAGGTTCTGCCATTCCGGTAGTACATCAGATCCTCCAAATGGAAACCTCCCATCAGGTTCAGCTTCTCGACTCCGCTGGAGCGCTTCTCGTGCACGATGCCAAGCTTGTACACCCGTAAAGCTTCATCGGCATGGATCGCATAGCGGACAAATTCGCTGTCGGCATCGCCGAAGAAGTATTTCTCCTCATATCGATGCTCCTGCGTATAATCAAGCAGCCTGACTAACGTAACGGAGTTCTCCTCCAGCATCCGGTAAAGCACCTTAAACAGATCTTCCTTGGCAAGCACCTGCTTATTATTGTAGTCGATGGTTACGTTCGCCCGCCGCAGCAGTTCTTCCTCGAAGGTCTGCACAAACGGCTCTGCCGTCAATAAATCCCTTAGACAGACGCGGATCATGTTCGACAAGATCGGTTCTGTTCCTTCATGCGTAACGATGGAGAGATTACCGACATACCGTTCCTCGAAGAATACTCCCTGGCCGCGCTTACTCTCCAATTCCAGCATCAGCTCTTCCGTTACAAGGCCATAATACTCCATCAGGTTCTGGCCGATATAATCGTCTGCGGTACGGATGCTCGACTGGGCTGCTTCCAGCAATTCCGTTTCAAGCTGGTCCAGCATGTTCGCCTGCTGTTTATAATGACGGTGAATCTGTTCGAGCTCCGCCTCATAGAGCCTGTACAGCGCAAGCTCCGTTTCCAGCAATAAAAGCTCATACTTGCGTCGATAAACCTCGCCCACGAAATATCGAATGAAATGGCGCACATTCTGTTTATCACGAAAAGGAAGCTTCTTGAACGGCTGGCTTTCTACGCCTTCCTCATAATAGCGGTTTAGTCCGTCCTGCTCGGTCTTCAGGAGGCTGCCGAGGTCCCGGATTCGAGAACGAACCGCTTCAAGCAGGATCCCCTCTCCCGCCTTGTCACTCGTCCACTCCACGATTTGATAACAACCGATTTGCGGATGATCCGCCAAAGTGCGACGAAGCGCACTATGAAGCTCTTCAGCGGTGCTCATATCGCTAAGTCTCTTTTGGACCTCCAGCTCGTAATTGCTATAAAAAAATTGCCGGCAGCCATCCCCAAACAATGCCTCTTCAGCTTCACGAATGTTCATCCGCTTCAGCCCGGCATAACTGACGGGGTGTGACATCATCCCCTTTAGCCCGTCCAGATGCTCCGGATTCGGCAGCATTCGGTCCGCTCTTGCCGATACGGCCTCCGAATCGAGACCGAAATAGGTCAGGCACTCATGAACCTCCGGTTCCGTCCCACGCTTCATGCGAAGCAGCAGTCCGCGGCACAGATGATAGAGGACCGTTAGTGCAATCGGCTCGCCCGGCCTCTTCACCCGGGCAAAGCCAGCGGAGACAAAGCCTTGGCGGCCGGATTCGGTCATAATATTGCTTTTAAAAGACGTATTGTTGTAAATGCCCCGGATGCCGTCATAGGTTTCATCCTTCTGCTTCCGATTCTTAAGCAAACCCAGATGGCAGATGATATCATAGATATCCTGCATCCCGGCGTAACCCGATATGCCGCGTTCATTCTTATCGGACAGCACATAGACGAGATCAAACAACGGCGAGGCCGGGTGAACGACCGGAATGGTCAGCCCATCCTCCGTTACCTGCAGCGGTGCGGAGAAGCTGTATTCCCGGCTCTGCATCAGCTCCAGCTCCCGCAAGAAGGCAACTCCCACGGAGCTCGCATAGCCATAAGATTCAATCTGCTCCCTTTCATTAATGAGCGCATACAAATCCATTTGCACCGACTTGAATGACTGCTGGAAAATCGATTCAGCCAGTAATGAAATTTCCGGTATGAACACATTACACGGGTCGTCGACCCGTGTAATGACAGACAGATGAATCCGGTCAAAAGATGAATAGCTGCGTCCATAGTCTGAGATGTGGTGGCTCAGCTTCCGAATCGCTTTATTCAACCCAGCCAGGTGGTGCGGGTCCCGATAGAAGCCCTGGTGCAGCTCCTTGCGTACGGACTTGGATGTGCCGTCTGACTCCGGTAAATGAAGATGATACCGGTGAAGGCGACCGGAGGAATCGGAGCCTTTCGGCTCCCCCCCTCCATCCTGGCCCGTTCCCACATGCAAATAGATGACACTTGCGCTGTTGTCCCATTTGCGGTCATGTATCTCCATGATCGGTTCGATTGCGGACGAAGTCTTATCACCGATGAACAAGTATACCTCCGGGTAGTGGATGCTGCTCTGATCATCCTCCATCAAGGTAAGCTGCTCTTCCGATTTGGCATAGCCGGCAGCATACTGGCGAAGAATTTCCCTCATCGTCTATTTCAACCTTCTTCGGATGTCATTTAATTTCGAAGAGACCTGTCTGTAGAACTGATAACGCTCTTCACCGTCCGCAAGCTCTACCTTCTCGTATTCAAGCCGGTCGCGCGTTTCCAGGAACCGCTCAGCCAATTCTTCCAGCTTCGTGAGCAGTGGCGTAATATCCTCGGAAGCGGTCAGCTCCTGATCGCGGCGGGAGGATTTGCGAAGCAGCGTGCTCCGGCTTTTCTCATCCAGCTGACGGAAATGCTTGTAGACTTCATACTCCACGTCATTCACGCTTTTCAGCAGATTGGCAAACGGCTCCCAGGAGTCCTCTTCCGGATCGCGATCATAAACGAAGAGCGCACCCTTCTTCGTGATGGTTCCGGTATACAACGCCTCAATAAATTGATCGAGCCATTTCTCCTCATTCTGATTATCGCTGATCAGGAGCTCGAACTCCGTGACTTTGGCCGCGATGGCGGCATATTTCTTCAGCTCTTCCCTCACGCTGCGGATCATTTCCGGCGAACGAATCAGATTTTCCTTGGCCATTTCCTCATTGATGCTGTTGAAAATATCCTTGGAGCCCGCCGGCTCCAACCCCTCGTTCAGTAGACGCTTCAGCTCGGTCCATGCCCGCTTCACTTCCCCAAGGTTAGGTTTGGGACTATCCAGCTGCAGGTCATAAGCACGAAGCAGCTCATTCAAATCAAATGGCTTCGTAAACACGACCGCATAGCGGCTGCTCGTGTTCTGGTCAACATCCTTCTGGACGATGACCTTAAAATCAAGCGCCTGGTTAAATTCGGCGCGAACCCGGACGTTGTAATCCTGAACCCGCGGGTTGACGTAGGTATCCCCCCAGGATTTTTCGGGAATCGGCGATGGCAGGTACGTCCAATTGTTACGATCCGTCTGCACCAAGTGACGTCCAACGCCTTCCTTGTCCATGATCGTGCGTTCGTAACTCTCTTCATAAACCTTAAGCGGCGTATAGACGAACAGCGGCACGCCGTTCTTCGTATTCAGCCAGAAGATTCGGTTTTTCACTTCGCTCTCCTTCACGGTGAAGTGAGACTTCCCGACCGAATTATTCTGATAATTGCGAATTCCCTTCAGAATGCTTGGCGCCTGTACAGGCACGGACACAAAGCCCCAGGAAGGGAAGTACAAATTGCCTGCGCTATTGCTCAGATGGAAGACCGGGACGGCTTCATCATCCAGCTTGCTGGCGATATTGCGCTCGACAAATTTTTCGATGGAATCCTCTTGCCCGAATTTCATGACGAGGAAATCCTCCATTGAGCGGGTAATCAAATCGCCGAATTTATCGGTAAGAAACTCCGAAATGGATCGGACGATATCAATCTCCTGCTCACGCGTCCAACGATTAGCATGGCTCAACAGTTCCTGCGCGAAATCGCGGATGAGGTCGTCCACATCCTTCTGGTCCATGATTTTGTTGATCACGTCGGATATATCAGGCACGCTGACCAGGTTCCAGTAATACGTCTTATTCCCTTTATGATCCTGCTGTTCTTCTCCGTTGACGAGAATGTCCCCGTTCTTGGCGAAGATCGAATTCAGGGCATTTAGTATTTCCGTATACACGCTATAAATCCGGTTATTCTCCTGGTTCAGCAGATCATATAAATCCTCATAGAATTCAATCATCTGCTCGGTGCGTTCCACATCCGCTTCCAGCCAATATTCGTTGATTTTGGCTTCAATATAGATGTTTTTCTTCTTGTCCTTCGAGACAAAAGCGCTCTTCGCATCACCCAGACGATCGATCGCCTGTTCTCTGGCCGACTCGATGTCACGAGGAATGCGGGTCAGATTCTCGCGCAGCGCTTCGATGTAGGACAGCAGCATTTTCAGCAGGCTGAAACCCTTCTCCGTATAGATCAACCGGGACACATAGAACGGTCCTTGCTGTGGATGCAGGAACATGCGGCGGATTTGATCGCTGAACTGAGCGACGATCTCGCCCGGCAGCTGCTTCTTCGCTTTAATATACTCCTCGCGGGCTCTCGCCAGGAAATTCTGCTCCAGCTCCGTGTCCATATTGATGACCTGGTTCTTCACGACATTCGCGTAGCTGAGCCGTTCGCTATTCTGGTATCCGGGCAGCGGCTCCGGTACGCGGGACTCGAAGTTCTTCGTCATCGAGTCCAGGTCGATGCCCAGCTTGCTTGCGAATTTCTCGACGTCCTCCTGGCTTGGCGCCTTCTCAAACATGGTTTGCATTTTGCCGAAAACGCGGTATGCCAGATATGTGGTCATCTCTTCAATGGGCAGCACAGCTGAAGATGCGCCGATGATGTTGTAGTCGTAATTGGCAGGATACGCCTTGTTCATCTGCGCGATATTGGTGCGGATGTTGCTGATATAGTCATGGATCGCAAACTCTTCGCCGGACTGTTTTTCCTCGCTGGCCATGAAGTTCGTAATGTTCTCCGCGGTCACGTTCATGCAGTAATCATAGGCATTCTCCAGCAGTTTGCCTTCCGTATTCGTAGCGGAAATCAGGTGACATAGATTAAACGGAGGCAGCGGAGAGTTCACGTTCAGAATGTTGCCGTACTGCTGCTTGAACCGCTCGCCTCTGGCATCCACGTTCATCCAGTAATCGAGCTCTTTGAGCGCGGCGTAACCGTTCTTCTTGATGTATTCGCGCGTATGTTCGCTCAAGCTTTTGTTCGCCAGATTGATATCCGGCGTAAACAGATAGCCAAGCGTGTTCACGCGGTCGATCCCGGCAGAGCCGTGGTCGCGTTCGATAATGCCGCGAACGATATAAGCAATGTCCAAGAAGCAGCCGCTGCCTGTACCGCCGGACAGCCCCGTCAGCAGGAAGACCATCAGCTTCTTGTTCGTTCCGACTGAGAGCGTCTTGATCTTCTTGTCGATAGCCTGCACCACCTGCGTAATCTTCGTGAACAGGAGCAAGCGACCCGCTTGACGTACGCCTGCTGCTCCGTTCATGCCATCGGTAATGCTCAGCTCAGGCGACAGCCAATCTGTAATGTACGGCTCCAGGATGCTCCGGTTTTGAAGGAGGCCACCAATCTCGGCATTAGACAGAAGCACGAATTCATTGATCGGATCAAGCCCGATGCCTTTATAACGTTTATTCTTATCCTGCTCGTTGGTCTCAAAAGCCAGAAATTCCACATTATCCGGCTTGTCCATTCTCTTCTTGGACAACGGATCCTCCGGCAGCTTGAAACGGCGGTTAATCTGATATTTCAAGCGCAGCAGCGCATCGATCCCCGTCCCGCCAAGTCCAATGATAAGGATCGGATTGTCGATGGTATCCACCCGTATTTTCTCGCTGACAATCCCGCCTCCGAGTGAAACGTCAAGCTGTTGTATATGTTCTCTAACTACCGGTTTCATAACTTCCCCTCCTGATGGGTCATGGCTTTAAGCCAAATATTCAAATAGTATCGTTTTGTCCGCCTGCTGCAGGGAAACTCTCAGCCGGTCTCCGTTCTTCAGCTCCGTCCCGTTCGTTGCATCCAGAGCGCGGCCGGATTTCTCAATCACGGCTGAAGAATTGTTCTTTAGTATGATGCGGTCATTCTTGCCTGGCATGAACAGGATTTTCTCGGTCTCCTTCAGTTCCGGAGCAAGCTGCAGAAGCTGATGCAGATTGAACTTCCCTTTGAACGAAGCCAGTTTCTTGTATTGTGGGAAGGTCTTCTCGCCGGTGTTCTCATCCCTGATCTCGATCACGATCTGACCAACAAACCCTTTGTTCGCTTTCTTAATCGCGCCGAGTATGAAATATGCAGCCGCTCCAACAATGAGCAGCGCCGCGATGCCAATGATTACGGGCCATAATGGAAAAGGTTTCGCATCCTCGCCCGCGGTCATTTCCTTCCCGCCATTACCGGAGCCGGAGGCTGCCGCCTTCGCACTAACTTTCACAGGCGCACTTTCGCGGTAGAAGCTCTGTTCCTCCGCCCGCACCTTCAGCTCGTAGTCGTGCTTCTGCGGAATCTTGTAATTCCCTTCAAAGCTGCCGCCTTTATTCTCAAGCTCGACCTCTGACTCGTCCCCGGTGTCCAGATCCTTAACCAACAACTTAGCCGTCATATTACCATACTGTTCTTGGTCCTGCAGCTTCTGTCCATTGCTGACGAGATATGCCTTAATATCGATCGTGTCTCCAGCCTTTACCTTTGAAGGTGGCGGAGGATCCATGGCCAGCTCCAGGTCGTAATTGAATACGAGGTTAATGTCAATTTTGTCTTTCGATACGCCTTTCACCTGCAGCTTCCAATCGCCTTGCTGCGGCTTCAGCAGCTTGAGCAGCGAATAGGAATTGGAAGTGGATCGCAGTACATTGGCCGAAGGAATGGTCTGCTCAGCGCCGGCAGGATCGACCAGCTTCACGTCGACGGGGCTAGAGGACATAATGGAAACGTTCGCCTCCAGCACATTCGCATTCGGCACATGAACCGTAACCTCCTGATAGCTTCCGTTGCCGGTAATCGATTGTACCGGAACGATCTTAAGCTGCTGGTGGCTGGCAAAAATCTCGCTTAATATTTGCGGAAGGTCATCCGCCGAACTGGTGGTAAAGGATTTGCCCCCCGTTTGGTTTGCCAATTCAGCCAACGTTTCTTTATTCAGCTTCCCGTCGGCATTCAGTCCAATCGTATAAATCGGGATGCCGCTTCCCTTGGCCTCCTTGACCGCTTGGGCTAAATCGTCTGAAGCTTCCTGGCTCGTCTTGCCCGTGTTCGGATCCAGGTCATTGTTACCGTCGGCCAAAACAACGATCATCGGCGCATGCGCCGGGTTCATTCCCTGCTTCAGCACTTTTACAGCTTCATCGAGGCCTACGGACATATCCGTGTACGGACCGCGATCCAGCTGATCGATAAATTCCTTCAGCGCAGTCTTGTCCGCCTCCGACTGAATTTCAAGCAGCGCTTTCTCCCGCTGAATCCGATCGGTATAGGAAACGACGCCGACCTTGTCGCCTGTGGTGGCCAGCATGTCGATAAACATCTTCATCGCTTCGCTGCTGATCCTCTCCGGATCACTGTTTTTCATCGAGTTGCTGGCATCCATCACCAGTACGGCATCAATCTTTGAGCCTTGCGAAGCAGCCATTGCCTGAGGCATGGTTCCTCCGCTCCAGGATAGGATCAGCAGCACCGCTGCCATCAAAGAGAGCAGCCATTTATTTATACGTAACATTGAATTACTCCTTCATCCATTTAGTCTAGCATCAGGTGGATGCCTCGGTTCAATTGTCAGACCATTAGTCTAACTGTAGGCAATAAGTCTTAAAATTACATGAAAGAAAGCTTAAAAAACAGTAACGGGAACATCCATTTCTCTGGTGTATTTATATAGAAAATACCATGCTAATCACTAAAATATACCAGCACTATGTCCATATGATATAATTATACCTGCCAAAGTTCAACATAATCAGTCGTACCACCCGGACTTAGGACACAAGGCTCACCCACCATTTTCGAACAAATATGATGCCGAAAGGAATAGATATATGATTACATACGGATGTCTTGGGATTTTGTTTCTTTTTGTCATCATCAAGATCACGGCCTACTTCAAGCGTAAGAAGAACGCCCCGACACCGGAGCAGCTGCATCAGACCCTGCTTGAAGTTGCCAACTCAGAGAGGGAACAGCATGGATAAGAAAAAGCCCGTACAACTTCGTCCCTATAATAAAACGAGATATGTCTACCAAAAGTTAAGGGTTTGCAAACATTGCCACAATTTTACGATTCTTTGGGAAGATAGCTGCGCTTTCTGTAAACGGAGCGCCCTTGTCCCCGTTATCGAACTTGCAGAGAAAATGGCCAAGCGTTCTATGCAGAGTGACCGACTTCTCTTCTACATTATAGGGCTCTCTGCCGTACTTCTTAGTCAGACCTTCTTGCAGATCGTGATCTCCTTTGCTTGCATGATGGTCCTGCTTGTATGGTTATGGCTGATGCAGCGCCGGATGCTGCAAACGGAGACCCTGCATGCTCTGAACAAGCTTATAAGATCTCATCAAAAACAGATTCATGAGGGCCTGGATCTGAACAAAGCAACGGCTTCTGCCGCCATAAAGGAAGATGCCCAACTAGGGTATGAAATCGTCAGGGAAATTGCCTCCTTGGTCCGGAATGACCGCATCCGTCTGCAGCAGATCGTTCTCCTGCAAAGCTTCAGCTTGCGCAAGGATATGGAGCTTGAACTCGAACCGCTATTGCTGGATGAGTTTGAACCGGACCTGGCCGCCTATATCGGTGAAATCGCCAAAATTAAACGCGAGTTGATTAACAGCAAAGCGATCCAATACCTGCTCGACCATGAATCCAGCATTTTACGGATGGAGCAAGGCAGGCAGATTATGATCGACGCCGCCGGGGCAGCGGTACGGAAGAAAAAATATATCGATACGTTTCCTGATTTTATTAGCCGCTATGCGGATGGATTGCCGAGATATCGCTTCCTCCGCTTGTATCAGATCGTACGCCGCAATCCCGGATTGTCGTGGAATGGCCTGCGGGACCGGGTATCGGCCATTTATAATGAACACTACCGCTCGGACCCTGATTTTCAAAAATGGGATTAGAGGGGCTATACCGTTATGACGATGAAAAACACGCTAACCCTGCGTAATTTGTATCTTTTTTTATGTATAGTCCTTCTGCTGCTGATCGGATATAAGGGAATTCATATCTATCAGAAAATCGAATCGATGGCACAAGCAGAGTTATTGTATGCTCAGAAGAAGCTTGTTCAGGCAGAAGAATGGTATAAGAAGGCGCGAAATAACCGTTCCCTTCTATATAAAGAAGAGCTGCTTGCCTCAAGATTGCAAGAGCTTGAACCCATTACTTCCATGAAGCAGAGCCTTTCCTCACTTGATCATCGATTGAGCCGGGTCGGGGAAGCAGGCGATTTTTCCGGCTTTATGAACGTATATACTGAATTGCTTGATACAGAGCAGAAGCTGGCGGGGCAACAAGGAGCTTACGCTTCCTACTACGATGAAATTGCTGCGTTCTACGGAATCCCCGACGATGTGAAACGGATATTCCTGCAGTTCATTGGTATGTTTAACCGCCAGGCCGACGAGTTACTTAAAGAGTTGCAGTATGACGACAACAGCTTCAAATGGAATTTACTCCGCATTCCGGATTCATTCTACGGCGGGGAGAAGCAGAAGAATGACAAGCTGCTCCGTCTGTTCCAGCGTTATGACGAAATGGTTCTAACCCGTCTGGCAGGAGCCGGCCAGTATACGGATCTACTGAATTGGTCGCATGCCATGAGCTCCGAATATGCCAGCCGATCGCTGCCGGCTGCCTGGTTGAATAGCAAGACCGATGAACTTGTGTATACTATGCTGCAAAAGGATGTCCAGCGAGAGCGGCCCTCCGATTTTATTTCGCACGCCATGGAGTATAGAGACTTCCTGAACCGGAGCGGCCTGAAGAACGCTACTATCATGGGTTATATTCAGAATCAGATGAACCGGTGGATCGCAGCTGCAGATGCAATGGTACAAGATCAGAACTACGAGGAAGCGGTAGCACTCTATGAAGCACTATCGGGATACCAGGATATGAATAGTAAATTGCAAGCTGCTAAACTGGCTTGGACCATTCACGATCCGATTCGTTTGTTCCAAACGGCTGGTCTGAAAGGCAACTTCAGCTATGTGAGCGGAGGCGGGAATCGTTTCGGAGGCTTGGCGTATGCCATTGGAGTCGATAAGGGGAATATCATCTACTTCGCGGTCTTGAATGCCGATGAATCGCTGCAATTATTCCAAAACCGTGATTACCCGTCCGACATCGCCATCCAACAGGTTTCAGTCGAGGAATCGCTTAGCACCGCGAAGAATCCAGTTATCCTAGTGGAGGGCGATGCGGGGACCGGTTTGGTATTGTATTCTGGCTATGAAGCCAGAGATGCCAACCTGTTGCCGCTGTTTCAGTTCACGGCCGAAGGCTACCAGGTCCAGCCGGATAAGTCTATACTGGTCACCAATCTGGAAGGAGTAAGCCCGGAAGAGACCGCCATTTTCGAGCGTCAGGGAGGCCAATATGGATTCACAGGGTATCAGGTCCATTATACCGACATCGATATTGCTAATATCGAGAGATATCCGAATGAGAAGGTGCGCTTCTCTGTCCATATCCCGGAAGGTGGCTATGGTGAGGTCTTAGCTGAACGCAATGGATACCATGTCATCTTAAAAGGAGACCTGGATCTCCCTGCTGGGAGCGCGACCCTAATCGGAACATTCAGCGGCGAGTATCAGCAGCTGGAGATACCGGGAAGCAGCCAGCCTCCTGCGGCTCCAGACCCTGCCGAACCGGAGACCGGACAAGTTGATGGAGATATCATGGATGAGACAGACAACCCAAGCGAACCCGTGACTGGCAATGAACTCAATCCTGAGGATGCCCAACAAGACAATAGCGAGAAAAGCGACAGTAGCGGACCCAGTCAGCTCACGCAGGTGCCAGTTGTTCAGGTGGAATCGATAGAGTAAGTAAATAAAAAGGCTTCGCCCCTTATTACCATGGGCGAAGCCTTTTTGCTTATAGTTTCATGAACTCATGCGTTATGAAATTTGAATTTCAATAAATTTGAACAATCAGTTGTTTGGTAAAAATACTATTTAGCGACACCGCATAGTTGTTTTTTATTACGCTCCAGTTCCCATAATCCGAATTATACGATGACTTCTATTTTATTTTTAATAAGTGATATTCTGCATGATTCAGTTCAAATTCTTCTCTTGTCATCCATAACAAATACCATCATAATAGGCACCTTTAGTGATATTGCCTCTATACGATTCAAATACAGCCAAACAATAATCAAAGGTACCATTTTCCCGATCACAATCAAATGTTTCAATTATACCAACAATATTATGATCTCTATCCACTGCAATAAAAAGGAATTCATCTTCTTCCAATTGTTCTTCTATCCATTCTCTCATCTTACCAACTGTTTTAGACTCACCCCAAATTTAAAGCAGCCGCTGACTAGGACTTGAAAAATATAGTCTTAGGCTACGGCTGCTATTATTACGGTTTAGTTCTTTATTTTCAGTAACTTCATTTCATCGAACATCAACAGATCTTTTGCATTTCTCCGCCCCATGCGTTACTATCTTTATATCGACAAATTTGCAGGTCTATACAAGGAGGTTCTTACGCCCATGTGCCCGCGTACCAAAGAACAAAATGAGCTCATACGTGTACAGCGCAGAGAACAGATCCTGGATGTCGCCGCGCGCTCCTACTTTCGCACGGGCGGCAGCTTTGATATTCGTGACGTCGCCCGCGAGGCAGGGCTTGGTTACGGCACAGTATACCATTATTACCCCAACCGGCATTTGTTAATAGAAGATGTGTTGGGAAGCGGATTCGAGCAATGCGAGCAAGTTATCGCAAAATGGTCGAACATCAGTGGCAATCCCCCGGAAGACAGGCAGTTGTTGACGTATTGTAAAGGGCTGCTCCAGCTGTGGCAGTCGGACGCCCGCGCATATCTCGTCTACAAAATGGCGGCTGAACATTATGCAGGCTTGCCTGAGAGGGATCGACACCACGCCAAGAGACGATTTATGGAACGGCTGTACGTTCCACTCCAATCGATCGCCCAGTGCGAAGACGACAGCGTCGACCATATGCTTGTCGTGCTGGTCGGCTGCTGTGGGCTGCACTACTACGCGGGCAATTCCGACTTGGACGTCGATCGAATCGCCCGACTTGCTATGCAAGCTATTACGAAGGAGTCTTGATAAGAACATGATCATCTTAAAAAGCAAGCATGAAATCGAATCCATCCGCAAGGCATGCCAAGTAGTGGCTGAATGCCATCGTACAATTGCCCCGCTCATCAAACCGGGCATCACAACGAACGAGATTGAGCGCATATTTGAGGAAATTATTTTGAAGCACGGCGCCAAGCCATACGAGAAGGGCTACAAGGGCTATCCATATGCGACCTGTGCCTCCGTCAACGACGTGATCGCACATGGCTTCCCTAGCAATAAGCCACTTGAAGAAGGCGATATCGTGACGATCGACACGGTCGCGGAGCTCGACGGCTGGCTCGGCGATTCGGCTTGGAGCTATGCGGTCGGGCAGATCTCGCCGACGGCCGAGAAGTTGATGCGCGTCACGAAGGAATGTCTTGACCTGGGCATCGAGCAGGCGCAGCCCGGCAATCGACTCGGCGACGTGACGAGCGCGATTCAGCGGCATGCGGAATCACACGGCTTCGGCGTCGTGCGCGAGCTTCTCGCCCATGGCATCGGCCGCGACCTGCACGAGGAGCCGACTTATATGCATGTCGGCAAGCCCGGAAAAGGACTCCGTATCAAGGAAGGTATGGTGTTCACGATTGAGCCTATGATCACCGAAGGCACCTACTTTATGACAATCGATCCAGACGGCTGGACCACACGGACGATGGACAACAAGCTCGCCGCCCAATACGAGCATACGATCGCCATCACGGCTGAAGGTCCACAAATTCTGACCGCGCAATAGAATAATTAAAGGCCGACCAACGAAATGGTCCACTTCTTTTTTTCGTATTTGGCATAGTATCTTTCTTTATTCGTTACCGGTGATCGAGAAAGCGATATCCCGCTCCCATCTTCAAGTCGAAGCAGGTTCGCGGACAGCGTGTCCACAGATCGTGATGAAGCTGCCCGCTTGGACGCGATCATATTCAGTGCGAACAATTCATCTCAGGTGAACCGCGCAACAAATTCGGAAACACCGAGTGACTCGAACAATAAGCAGATCGGATGACGCATTACTGTTTTCCGCAGATACCACGGGTGTCGAGTGTCGTTAATCGAGCAATTTTTTGTCCTTTATTTCGACTGCGGTCCCATTTTGTTAGCCTGCCCGTTAGTTCAACGAATTAGAACAGTCCAAAGTTAGATACTTATCTAATCAGAAAGACACAATGTTCTTGTCTCTATTTTTTCGCAAATAAACCGGAATCACGCTGGTAGTACTCTTTCATATGTATAGAAAATATATTTGAAATTGATCCATTAAATAAATGGTCAGAAAACAACCAGGAGCTATCCCCAGCTCCTGCATCGACTCCTGCACTGCCATATTCGCTGGCAGTGCCTTTTTCTATTTTCACAGTATAAACTCCATAATCATACCACTTCCACTTAGGTCACCATCTAGGGCGTGTACGCAAACCTAAGCGAGCCAGATCCTAATTGATGCCAGCGTTAAAAAAGCCTTGAATGAGCTTGCTAACTTATCAAAGCGAGTCGCCAACCGGCAGCTGTCATTACGACAGGTGAGAAAAATGATGGCAAGCAATTGCAGATACTGATCGAAAAAAGCCAAACCGCCGGGATGCAGGTGAAAACGGTAATTGGGGATACGGCGTATTCTGAGAAGGATAACCTGATCTACACGAAACAAAACGAGATTGAACTTGTAGCGAAACTCAATCCACTCATTACACAAGGTGCCCGCAAGAAAGAGCACGAGTTTCTGTTCAACAAAGATGCCGGCATGTACGTTTGTCCAGCCGGACACATGGCGATCCGAAAAGCACGACAGGGGAAAA